>NZ_JBEXTX010000140.1:0-17723 GCF_040614175.1 Amycolatopsis sp. NPDC006131 | reverse complement strand
TTTTTTGTTTTTTTTCTTGTTGTTGTATTGTGTGTGTGGCTTTGAGACGCGCACTCTGCCCATCACGACGATCGACAACCGCCGGAGAGCGCGTTCCTGGTTCCCCCGCTGGAGCTCTATCCAGCGTGGGAACCAGGAAACTGAACTAGGTATAGGACCCGCCGCAGCCCGCGAAAGCTCGTTCCACCTGCGGCCGAGCTCGGATCGAGACCGGACGGCCACAGTTTCGCGATCACACCCTTGCACGGTGAACAACACCCAGATACCGCCATTATCGCGACAACAAAATACCTGATATCCCGCGTAACGTTCGTCCATTCCGGAACGACAAAGCGGCTGCATTGCTCCGAGATCGATTCCTTCGAAAAGGACGTCCCCATGCGCATGATCAGTCGCGTTCTCGGCACGGTCGCGGTGGCGGGTATCGCACTGCTTGGCCCGGCACCCGCGGTTTTCGCGGCCCAGCCGGCCGATCTCTACGACTGCGGCGACTTCACCTACCAGGAAGAAGCGCAGGCCATTTTCGACCAGACCCCGGGGGATCCGTACAACCTCGACGACGACAACGACGGCATCGCCTGCGAAAGCCTGCCGCACAAGCCGTCGGGGCAGCCGTCCACCCCGACCAGCAGCCCTGCCACCCAGGCGCCGCCCGTCACGGCGCCGCCTGAGACGACCACCGCGGACCTCGACTGCGCCGACTTCGCGACCCAGGCGCAGGCCCAGGTTGTCCTCGACGCCGACCGCAGCGATCCGCACCGCCTGGACGCCGACCACGACGGCATCGCGTGCGAGACCAAGTTCGGTGAGAAGAACTCCACCGGCGGCTCGCAGGTGAAGGTCAAGCCGGTCGGTGGCGTGGACACCGGCGGCGGCGACCAGGGCACCGACGCCGGCCCGGCGGTCGCGGTCGGGGCGCTCGTCCTCGTCGCCGGCAGCGCCGGCACCGTGCTGCTCCTGCGGCGGCGCGCCGGCCGATGACCACCGCCCGATGGCGCCGATGGCTCGCGATCGCGGCCATCGGCGCCACCCTCACCGCCTGCGGCTCCCCCAGTGAGCCGCAGCCCGCGCCGGCCGCGCCCCCGACTTCGACGCTGCCGGCGCCGGTCTCCACCACCACCACCGCCGCCGCCCCGGTCGACGGGCCCCTGCCGCACTCCCGGCCGGTCAAGCTGGAGGTCCCGTCGATCGGCGTCAGCACCGGCCCGATCATCGACCTCGGCCTGGCCGACGACGGCGCGCTCGAAGTCCCCGGGGACGCCGTCACCACCGGCTGGTTCACCGGCAGCCCGTCCCCCGGCGAGACCGGGCCCGCGGTACTCGCCGCGCACGTCGACTACAACCACGTGCCCGGCACCTTCAACCGCCTCAAGGACACCAAGCCGGGCGACCAGGCGATCGTGCACCGGGCCGACGGGACCACCGCCGTGTTCACCGTCTACCGCGTCGAGCGGTACCCGAAGTCGCAGTTCCCGACCGACGACGTCTACGGCGACACCGCCGGCCCGGAGCTGCGCATGATCACCTGCGGTGGCGCGTTCGACCGCTCGACCCGCAACTACGCGGACAACGTCGTGGCCTACGCGCGCCTGTCGCAGGCCTACCGGGGCTGATCACGCCAGTGCTTCGGTCGGCGTGAGCCGGGCGGCGCGCATCGCCGGGTACGCGCCGGCGATCGCGCCGACCAGCGCCGCCACCCCGGCCCCGCCGAACAACGCGAGCGGCGGCAGCACCGCGGGCCAGTCCTGGGTGAGCGCGTACCCGGCGGTCACGCCGACCCCGGCCAGCACGCCCACCACCCCGCCGAGCAGGGACAACAGGACCGACTCGGCGAGGAACTGGCCCCGCACCTGCCGCCGCGTCGCGCCCAGGGCCCGCCGGAGCCCGATCTCGCGTCGCCGTTCCAGCACCGAGATCACCATCGTGTTCGCCACGCCGACCCCGCCGACCAGCAACGCGACGCCGCCCAGCGCGAGGAACAACGCGCTGAACGACGACTCGGACAGCCGTTTCGCCACCAGCGCCTCCGACGGCCGCGTCACCTCCACCTCACCCGGCCGCTGGGGACTCAACGTGGCCGCCAGAACCGACCGCACGTCCTCCACCGCGGACTCCTCCGCCCGCACGTACACGGTCGTCGGGTGGCCGCCGAACCCGAGGCGCGCCTGCGCCACCTCCCAGCCGACGAGCACCGAGCGTTCGATCTCCGGCGCGAGCGGCATCGCGTCGAGGACGCCGGCGACGGTGAACCACTGGCCGTCGATCCACACCTGACGCCCGGGTTCCCGCACCCCGAGCCGGGTCGCGGCGACCGATCCCAGCACCACGACGGGGAATCGCGAGTTCGCTGCGTCCAGGAACGAACCGGCGTGCAGGTGTCCATTGAGGACTTGCAGGAGTTCGGGCGTGGCCGCCAGCACGCTGAGCCCGGAGGTTTCGTCGGCGTCGACGTAGCCGGTCCGGCGGACGGTCGCCGACGTGCGCCCGGTGACGGCGGCGGCGGTGACCGGTCCGATGCGCCGCACGAGGGCGACGGAGCTGGTGGGCAGTTCGGCCTCGCCGCCGCCGAGCATCCGCTGGCCCGGTTCGGCGTGCAGGAGGTTGGTGCCGAGCGCGGCGAGCTGTTCCTGCAACGCGCGGGAACTGGACGCCGGGATGCTGACCACGGCCACGATCGCGGCGATGCCGATAGCGATGCCGAGCGCGGAGAGGACGGCCCGCAACGGTCTGGTGCGCACGCCGTGCAGACCGTGGCCGAGCACGTCCCGCGGGCCAAGGCGCGTCGGCCTGGGCAGCGGCGCCGGCGCCGGCGCCGGGACGAGGGTGCGCGTGGTCATGCCACCACCCCGCTGTCCGAGCGCAACTCGCCGTCACGAACCTCCACCCGCCGGGGCATGCCGCCGGCGATCTCGGCCGAGTGGGTGATGACCACGACCGTCGTGCCGGCGGCGTTCAGTTCGCCGAGCAGCGCGAGGATCCCCTCGCCCGTGGTGGTGTCCAGGTTCCCGGTCGGCTCGTCGGCGAGGAGGATCGGCGGCCGGGTCACCACGGCACGGGCGATCGCGACCCGCTGGCGCTCGCCGCCGGACAGCTCGCCCGGCAGGTGCGCCGCCCGGTGCGCGAGCCCCACCCGCTCCAGCGCGTCCCTCGCCAGTCCGGCCCTCCGCCGTCGCGGCACGCCCGCGTAGGCGAGCCCGCTCGCGACGTTGTCCAGCGCGGTCAGCCCCTCGGTGAGGAAGAACCGCTGGAACACGAACCCGATCCACGCCGCCCGCAGGGCCGAGAGCTGACGGTCCGGCAGGGCCGCCACGTCATGCCCGCGCACCGCGACGGTGCCGGAGCTCGGCCGGTCGAGCGTGCCCATCAGCTGCAGCAACGTGGACTTCCCGGAACCGGACGGCCCGACGATCGCGAGCATCTCACCATCGCACACCCGCAGCGACACGCCCCGCAGAGCCCGCACCTCGCCGGGGTAGGTCTTGCCGACATCGGCCAGTTCGAGCACCGTCACGACGTCGTCACCACCCGCTGACCCTCGCGCAGATCCCCGCGCACCTCGACCAACCCCCGTGCGAACAGTCCCGTTTGGACGGCCACCAGCCGGGTGCCGTCGCCCTCCACGACCTCCACCGCCAGCCCGCCCTCGGCGAGCGCGACCAGCGCGCCCACCGGCACCGCCAGCACGGCCGGACGGCTGCCGGTCGTGAACGTGACGTCCACCGGCGCCGAGTCGAGTTGCCCGGCCGCGGCGGGGTCATCGAGCGTCACGACGACGTCGATGGTCGCCTCCTCGCCCTCCTCGCCGGGCGTGGCGGTGCTGCCCACCGAGCTGACGGTGCCCCGGGTCGCGCCGCCTCCGGTGATGTCCAGTTCCACCTTGTCGCCCTGCTTGGCGATGCCGCGCTTGCTGACCACGAGCTGCACGGTCACCACCCGCTGGGTCCCGGTCAGCTTCGCGATCTCGCCGCCGGCCGGGTCACCGATCTGCGCGGTCACCGACGCGACGCGCACCGCGCCGGGCCGCACCACGACCGCGTCCGGCGACAGCCGTCCGGTCTGCTCCAGCCCCAGCGCCTTCTGCCACCGCTTCAGCGCCGTCGCGGTCGCGTCGGTGAAGGTCGTGTCGGGCGTGCCGAACCCGGTGTAGCCGAGCGCGCGCAGGTTCTCCTCCAGCACCTGCACGTCCGGGCCCTTCGTCATGCCCGCCGCCAGTTCCCGGTACAACGGGATGCTCCCGTACAACAGCGGCACCGGCTTCGCGTCCACTGTGTACACCGCCTCGCCGCGCTCGATGACGTCGTTCGCCGCGGGCAGGCCGGTGATCGTGCCAGGCAGCTTGCCGGTCAGCGACCGCTCGGCGCCGTAGCCGAGGGTGCCGTCCTCGGTTTCCTGCGCGGCCAGGTCGGTGCGCACGACCTCGGCGGTCGCCGGTGCGGCCGGCCCCTCCGGCAACGCCGTCGCCGGGCTCGCCCCGGCCCGCGCCAGGATCACCGCCGTGCCGGCCCCGAGCAACGCCACGGCCACCGCGCCCGCGCCGATCCAGCGCAGGCGGCGACGGCGGCGCACCTGCTGCGGCCCGGTGCTCACCGTCCACCCTCCTCGTTGTTCTGCGTCTCCGCGCCCGGCGGCGAGTACTGCTGGCACGCCTCCATCGCCGCGGCCATCCTGGGGTCGTCCGGGCCACTGCCCTGGATCCGGATGCCGGGCTCGTCGGCCGTCGGGTCCGGCACGTCCAGGCCGTGGTCCCGCAGGCACTTGGCCATCTGGCGCTGCCTGTCCAGGTCCTCGGGACTGACCGCCTTCGGCGCGCCCCCGTTCGGCAGCAGGTCCTTGCACGCCTCGGTGGCTTCCTCGGCCTTCTGCCGGTCGACGCCCTCCGGGATGGTGATGCCGATGCCGCCGCCGTCGCCGGCCTTCGGGTCCGGCATGTCGACGCCGTGTTCCCGCATGCACCTGGCGTACGCCCGGGCCTGGTCCTCCTCGGTTCCCGCGGCCGCGGCCTTCGTCGTCGAAGCCGGTGACGACAGGGACGCCACCCCGCTGCCGCCTCCGTCCGAATCACACGCGGTCAGCACCGCCAGCAGGCCTGCGGCCGCCAGCACCAGTCGAACTCGCATCGCTTCCTCCTCTGTCGGAGCCACAGGTCTAGCGAACGGGCGCGCTGGCGGCGTTAAGCGAATTCGCTTATCCCCCGCTTACCCCGGCGCGGGCAGACTGGCCGTGGGAAGGGGACGGGATGCGAGTACTCGTCGTGGAGGACGAGCGGCTGCTGGCGGACACGATCGCCGACGGGCTGCGGCGGTTGTCCATGGCCGTGGACGTCTGCTACGACGGCGATGCCGCGATGGAACGCGTCGGCGTGCACGACTACGACGTCGTGGTGCTGGACCGCGACCTGCCGGGCACGCCGGGCGACGAGGTGTGCCGGGCGCTGCTGGACGACGGCGGTGAGGCGCGGGTGCTGATGCTCACCGCGGCCGCCGGGATCGACGACCGGATCAGCGGGCTGGACACCGGCGCCGACGACTACCTGACCAAACCGTTCGCGTTCGGCGAGCTGGTCGCGCGGCTGCGGGCGCTCGCCCGGCGGGCCCGGCCCGCGCTGCCGCCGGTGCTGTCGCGCGCGGGTGTGGTGCTGGACCTGCCCCGGCACCAGGCTTCGCGGGACGGGCGGCACCTGTCGTTGTCCCGCAAGGAGTTCGCGGTACTGGAAGTGCTGATGCGGGCGGAGGGCGCCGTGGTCAGCGTCGAGGACCTGCTGGAGAAGGCATGGGACGAGCACGCCGATCCGTTCACCAACGCCGTCCGCGTCGCGATCGGCACCCTGCGGCGCAAGCTCGGCGACCCGCCGGTGATCGAGACGGTGCCCGGCGCCGGTTACCGGATCGGCTGATGCGGAACCTGTCGCTGCGCACCCGCTTCTCGCTGATGTTCGGCGCGCTGTTCCTGCTCGCCGGGGCGATCCTGTTGCTGGTCAACTACGTGCTGGTGGCACGGTACCTGCCGGAGGCGTCCACGTTCACCAGCAGTGAGAACACCCCGGTGGCCGGGTCCGGGCCGCTGCACGTGAGCGGCCCGGAGGTGGCTCAGTCCATTTCGGAGTACCGGGATTCGGCGGTGCGGACGCTGATCGTGGTGTCGGGCTTCGCGTTGCTGCTGACCGGGGCGCTGGCCGTGCTGCTCGGATGGCTGATGGCCGGGCGGGTGCTGCAGCCGGTGCACGCGATCACCGCGACCGCGCGGCGGCTCGAGGCGGGCAACCTGGACCGGCGGATCAACCTGGACGGCCCGCCCGGCGAGCTGAAGGAGCTCGCCGACACCTTCGACACCATGCTCGACCGGCTCGCCACGTCGTTCGACAGCCAGCGCCGGTTCGTCGCGAACGCCTCGCACGAGCTGCGCACGCCGCTGGCCGTGCAGCGCACGCTGGTCGACGTCGCGATGGCCGAGGAGGACGCGAGCCCCGACCTGCGGCGGCTGGGCAGGCAGCTGCTGGTGACCAACGAGCGCAGCGAGCGGATCATCGAGGGCCTGCTGGTGCTCGCGCGCAGCGACCAGGGCCTGGCGAGCAGCGGCCCGGTGCGGCTCGACGAGGTCGCCGACCACGTGCTGGACTCGATGAGCGGGCTCGCGGCCTCGCGCGGGGTTACTCTGCACCGGTCGCTGCGGCCGAAAACCGTGCTGGGCGAACAGGTCCTGCTGGAACGCCTGGTGACCAACCTGGTGCACAACGCGATCCTGTACAACTCGCCGGGCGGTTCGGTGACCACGGAGGTGGACGGGGCGCTGGTCGTGGAGAACACGGGGCCGCCGGTGCCGGCCGAGGCGCTGCCCGGGCTGTTCGAGCCGTTCCGCCGCCTGACCGGCGACCGCACGTCCCACGCGAACGGCGCCGGCCTGGGGCTGTCGATAGTCCGGTCGATCGCGCTCGCGCACGACGGTTCGGTGCGGGCGGACCCCGGGACGGCGGGCGGGTTGCGCGTCACGGTGGATCTGCCGGAGGCGCCGTGACCGTGCAGCCGCCCGCCGCGCCGGGTCGAGTGGAATGGGTTGCCGAATCACGGGGAGGCGGGCGCCCTGACCACTGGCGCAACCGCCCAGCGCGGTTGAGCGCGAGTGCCGGAGCAGCCCAGTTAGGCGGCACTCGCGGCAGCCAGGCGATGCAACCGCGCAGCAGCCCAATCCCGCGCCGTGAGTGCCGGGCCAGCCCAGCCGCGCGGCAACAGCGCCAAAACCAGCCCAGCCGCACGATACAACCGCCCAACAGCCCAAATTGCGCGCCGCGAGCGCCGGGCCAGCCCAGCCGCGTGGCGCCAGCGCCAAAACCAGCCCAGCCGCACGATACAACTGCCCGACAGCCCAAATTGCGCGCCGCGAGTGCCGGAGCAGCCCAGTTAGGCGGTACGGGCGGCCGACCCGGCCGCCGGGGATGAAACCGCCCCGGCAGCCCAGTGACGCGGCGCGGGCGCCCCGGCCAGCCCAGCCGAGCGGCGCCAGCGCCAAGGCCAGCCCAGCCGCGCGGCTTGAGCGAGCGTCTCACCGGCCTCGCGCGCACGGCACCAGCCACGGCCCGCGAGCCGACGTCCTAACGACGAGCCCGCACCACCGCGTCGTAGATCGTCACCGCTTTGCCGTCCGGGTCCGTGGCTTGCCGGGGCCGCGCCTCGGCGACCTCCACGGTCCACTCGGCGGGCAGCCAGCTCGCCACCTCCTCCGCGCTGCTGAACCGCTCGGGCACGTGCGGCCGCCCCATCGTGGTGTCCAGGTCACGCGCGTCGTGGTGGACCAGCAGGACCGTGCCGCCCGGGTTGAGCCACCCGGCGAACCGGCCGACCAGCTCCCGCAGCTCCGGGTTGCGCAGGTGCAGGAACTGCGCCGAGATCAGGTCGAACCGCCGGTCGCCCGGGTCCCACGTCCGCACGTCGGCCCGCTCCCACTCGATCCGGTCGCCGACGCCGGCCGCCGCCGCGTGCTCGGATCCCCGTCGCAGCGCGGTTTCCGACAGGTCCAGCGCCGTCACCCGCCAGCCACGCTCCGCGAGCCAGCAGCTGTCGGCTCCCTCGCCCGCGCCGATGTCCAGCGCCGTGCCCGGCGGCAGGTCCCCGGCCTCCGCCACGAGCTGCGGGTTCGGCCGTCCACTCCAGACCGCCGTGTGCGAGCGGTACCGCTCCTCCCAGAACTCCTCGCCGTACTCCTCAGATCCCATGACGCTGTGCCCCTCCGACGAGTTCGCTCACTTCGCGCTCTGCCGAGAACACCCCGGCCCGGTGCGCGGCGACGGCCGCGCGCGTGTCCTCCGCCACCAGGTCCGCGTTGATCGCCGCGCCCGCCGTCAGCCCGCCGGACGCCGACACGATCACCTGCGCCGTCACGTTCGCCACGTTCCCCGCGACCCACACGCCCGGCACCTCGGTGGCGCCGGTCGGGTCCGCGGCGACGTAGCTCCCGATCACGTGCCCCTGCATGACCTGCTCCGACACCTCGAGCCCGAGCGCGGTGAGCAGCCCGGCCCGCGCCGTGAACCGGGGCGCGACCACGGCCACCTGCCGCGGCACGACCTCGCCGGACCGCATCCGCACCCCGGTCAACCGGTCGTCGTCGACCTCGACGGCCGCGACCTCGCCCTCGATCACCCGGATGCCGCGGGCGGCCAGCTCCTCACGCTGCTCGTCGGTCAGCTCGGGCGCCTGGTGCCGGAACAACGTCACGTCCGCACTCAGCTGCCGCCACAGCAGCGCCGCGTGCACCGCCATCGGGTTCCCGCCGATCACGCCGATCGCCTGATCCCGCGCCTCCCAGCCGTGGCAGTACGGGCAGTGCAGGACGTCGCGGCCGAACCGCTCCGCGACACCGTCGATGTCCGGCAGCTCGTCGACCAGTCCGGTGGTCACGAGCAGCCGGCGCGCGCGGACCTCGCGGCCGTCGTCGAGGGTCACCTCGAAACCGTCCGCGGTCCGCTCCGCCGCGGTGACCGTGCCCGTGACGATCTCGCCGCCGTACCCGGTCACCTCGTCGCGACCGATGGCGACCAGCTCGGCCGGTGGAGTACTCTCCCGGCCCAGGTAGTTGTGCACGTGCCCGGCTCGCGCGTTGCGCGGGTCGCCCGCGTCGACGACCAGCACCGACCGGCGCGCCCTTGCCAGCGCGAGGGCGCCGGCCAGCCCCGCCGATCCACCACCCACCACCACAACGTCGTACTTCTCGTCCATGACCGCGACTATCCGCGCGACCGGCCGCGGGTGACCAGAAATTTTGCCGGGATGGCAAAACCGGGGCGGGGCCGGGCTTGAAGAGCCGGGAAGCGGGTAAACAGCGGCCACCAACGAGGAGGGCGAGGGTGGAGCAGATACCGACGTTCGGCGTCGAAGAGGAGTTCCTGCTCGTCGACGACCAGGGTCACCTGTCGGACCGCGGTCCGGAGGTGGTCGAAGCCTTCGACCGCCCCGACGGCGACGTGCAGCGGGAACTGGCGCGCAGCCAGGTGGAGCTGGCCAGCGAGGTCTGCCGGGGCGCGGGCGAACTCCTCGATCAGCTCACGCACTTCCGCTCCCGGCTCGCGGGCGAGGCGGCGAAGCGGCAGCTGCGCCTGATCGCCAGCGCGACCCCGCCGCTGGCCGAGGCTCACCCGCCCGCCCTCACGCCGACTCCGCGGTACCGGCGGATGGGCGAGCACTTCGGCATGATCGCGCGCACCGGCACCACGTGCGGCTGCCACGTGCACGTGAAGATTCCGGACCGCGGCACCGGGGTGCGGATCAGCAACCACGTCCGGCCGTGGCTGCCGGTGCTGCTCGCGCTCACCGCGAACTCGCCGTTCGACAGCGGGAACGACACCCGGTACAGCAGCTGGCGGCACGTGCTGTGGTCGCGCTGGCCGTCCGCGGGACCGCCGCCGTTGTTCGCCTCGCTCGACGAGTACGAGTCCCGGGTGGCCGCGATGCTCGAATGCGGCGCGATGCTGGACCGGGGCATGATCTACTGGGACATCCGGCTGTCGGAGAAGCGCCCGACGCTGGAGTTCCGCATCAGCGACGTCGCGGCGACGGCCCGCGAGGCGACCACCCTCGCGGTGCTGGTGCGCGGCCTCGTGCTCACCGCACTGTCCGAACTGGACGATCCGCCGCCGCCGGTGCCCGGGGAGGTGTTGCGGGCCAACCTGTGGCGCGCGGCGCGCGACGGCCTGGACGGCTCGGCCCTGCACCCGGAGACCGGACGCCTCACCCCGGCCCCGGCGCTGGTCAGCCAGCTGGTCGAACGGGTCCGCGGCGCCCTCACCGAGACCGGCGACCTCGACTTCGTGGTGGAGTCGCTGGCGTGGGTGCACGAACACGGCAACGGCGCCCAACGCCAGCGGCGCGCCTTCGCGGAGAAGGAGCAGCTCACCGACGTGGTGGACCTGCTCAGCCTCCGATAGCCGCCTTCAGCGCGGACAGCGCGTCCGGGTCCGCGAGAGCCGAACCAACCGCCACCCCACGACACCCGGCGGCCAGGAAGTCCGCCGCGTTGCCCGCGTCGACACCGCCGGTCGCGACGAACCGCACCGACGGGAACGGGGCCAACTGCGCCGTGATCCAACCGGCGCCCAGCTGCCGCGCGGGAAACGCTTTCAGCCACGTGTTCCCCAGCGCCAGCGCGCTCGCGATCTCGGTCGCCGTCGCCACGCCCGGCAGGTGCGGCAGGCCGAGCCGGTGCGATTCCGTCACGACCTCCGGGTGCAGCCCGGGCGCCACGGTGAACTCGGCGCCGATCTCGCGCACCGCGACCAGCTGGTCCACTGTGGTCACCGTGCCCGCGCCGACGCTCTTGCCCCGCTCGGCCGCCGCGGCCACGGCAGCGCGCAGCGACGGCATCGCGTCCGGCGTCTGCACCGGGATCTCCACCAGCTCCACACCGAAATCCCAGGCGCGCACGCACATGTCCACAGTCCGCTGTGGATCGAGGCCGCGGAAGATGCCCAGCACGGGGTTGCGGCCGAGGTGCGCGGCGAAGAAGTCAGCGGGATCCATGGTCGTCTCCTCCCCAGCCCAGTGCCCGGGAGATCCGGTGGGCGGCGGTCCGGTACTCGTCGAGATGTGCACGCAGTTCGGCCAGCGGCGCGACGACTTTGAGCGCGGTGACGGACAGGCTGTGCGTCACCTGGCCCCGCGCGTCGCGCACCGGCAGCGCCAGGCAGTTCAGGAAGTCCTCGTGCTCGCCGTCGTCCTCGGCCCAGCCGCGTTCGCGGACGCGGTCCAGCTCGGCGGACAGCTCCGCGGGCCCGGCGACCGTGGTGGGCGTGAAGCGCTGGTAGTCGCACAGGGACAGCCAGCGCTCGCGGTCCGGCTGGTGCGCCAGGATCGCCTTCGCGACGCCGGCGGTGTGCAGAATCGCAGGCAGCCCGATGCGCGACCCCATCGCGACGCTGCCGCGGCCGTCGATCTTGTCCACGTACACCACCCGGTCGCCCACCAGTTCCGCGAAGTGCACGGTGTGCCCGCACTGTTCGCCCAGCTCCTGCAGCACCGGGCGGGCGAGGGCGCGCGCCTCGACCTGGTCCAGCGCGAGCTGGCCGTAGGCGATCAGCTGGAACCCCATCGCGTAGCGGTTGTCCGGGACGCGCCGGACGAACCCGCCCTCCTCCAGGGTCTGCAGGATCCGCAGCGCGGTCGACTTGTGGACACCGAGGTGGTCGGCGATCTCACCGAGGGAGCGGTGCCGGCGGGAGACGAACGCGACGATGTCGATCGCGCGGGCGACGGTCTGGGACATCAGCCCAGTTTCCCGATGATGTCGGCGGCCGGGGGCAGTTCGGCGAAGTCCGACGGGGATTCGAGCACCCGGGCGGCGGCGTAGTGGCCCAGCCGGAGGCGCGTCACCTCGTCGCGGTCGTCGAGGAAGCCGCTGAGCCACCCGGCCGCGAACGCGTCCCCGGCCCCGACCGCGTCCACCACGTCGACCTTCGTGGACGGCACGCGGTGGACGCCGGCCGGGGTGAAGCTGACCGCTTCGATCGCGGCGTCCTTGACCACCAGGTAGCGCGGGCGGTCGAGGAACGCGCGGACGCTCTCCGCGTCGCTCGTGCCCCACAGCGCCTCCGCCTCGTCGCGGCCGACGAACACGATGTCGCTGTCCTGGGCGAGTTCCCGCAGGACCTCGGGCGCGTCGCCGTGCCACAACTGCGGGCGGTGGTTGACGTCGAAGCTGACCAGGCCCGGCCCGCGGATCAGGGCGCGGGTGGCTTCGCGGGCCTGCTCGGACAGCGCGGCCGTGATGCCGGAGACGTGCACGAGCCGCGCCGGCTGGGCGGTCCAGTGCGCGATGTCGGCGGTCGTGATCGCGGAGGCGGCGGAGCCGGCGCGGTAGTAGTAGACGCGGGTGCCGTCCGGGGTGGGGTCCTTGAAGTAGACCGCGGTGGGACGGTTCTCGTCGCGGCGGACCAGCGACGTGTCGACGCCGTGCCGCTGGAGGTCGTCCAGCACGAGGTCGCCGAGCGGGTCGACGCCGAGCGCGCTCGCCCAGGCCGCCTTGTGCCCGAGACGGGCCAGCAGGGCCGCGACGTTCGACTCCGCGCCGCCGGGCCGCAGCAGGAAGCGGCTGTCCGAGACCAGACGGCCGCCCGCCTCGGGCGTGACCATGACCATGGTCTCGCCGACCGTCAGCACGTCCACGCCCGCCTCCGTTGCACATGTTGCAATGCCGTTGTTCTCATTGCAATATAGCAGGTCCAGCGCGGGGTGCGGTCAGGAGTGGCGGGCGTAGCGGCCCGGCGGTTCACCGACCACCGCGGTGAACTCGCGGGTCAGGTGGGCCTGGTCGGCGTACCCGAGGTCGGCCGCCAGCTCGGCCCAGTCCACGGACTCGTCGCGCGCCGCCCGTTCGGCGGCGTCGTAGATGCGGTACCGGCGCAGCACCCACTTCGGGCTCACGCCGATGTGGTCGGCGAAGGCGCGCTGCAGCTGCCGCACGCTCACCCCGCCCCGCGCGGCCAAGTCCTCGACGCGTCGCAGGTCCCGGTCGCGCGCGGCGAGTTCGGCGAGGGCCGTGGTGTCCTCCGACGGCTGGCGCTCGTCCGGGACCAGCGGGGCGAGGGCGTCGTCGAGCATCGCGGCGATCTCGGCGCCACCGGTGTCGCCCGCGAGCGCCTCGGCCAGCGCGGGCTCGACCGGGTGCAGCGCCGGGAAACCCTCGGCGACCGGGTGGACCTGGTCCGTGATCGTGGCCATCGACCTGCCGAGGAACGGGCGGAACCCGCCGGGCCGGAACATCACGCCCAGCGCCCGGCCGCGCCCGGACAGCCGTCGCGTGAAGCGCTGGGTCTGCACTCCGCTGACCATGCCGGGGCCCTCGTCGAACACGACGTTGACCACCGGGTGCACGAGGACATGCTGCTCGTGCACGTCCGGCAGGTCCCAGGACACGAGCCAGTACCGGTCGACGAACCGGTCCACCCCCGGCGACGGCGGGTACCGGGTCAGCTCGAACCGCCGCAGCCCCGCGTTCGGGTGCAGGATGCCGCGGCTGTCCCGCTCGACCGGCTCGACCACACCCCGAGCCTAGTCGCGTTTCTTCAAGACCGGCCGGCCGCGCCCGCCTACCGTGCGGGCATGACGACACGCGCGGAAAGCACCTTCACCAGTGAGAACAGCGAGAGCACCCCGCGCGAGTGGACCGGCGGGGCGATGGCCAGGACGCGGTGGCTGAAGGAGTTCACCGGCGACCTGGAGGGCACGAGCGTGGTCGAGGCGATCATGCTCCAGGTCGAGCCCGCGCCCGGTGGCGAGGCGGGCGCGATCTACGTCGGCGTCGAGCGGTTCGAGTGCAGCCTGCACGGGCGCAAGGGCAGCTTCCTGCTGACCCACAACGCCACCTCGCTCGGTGCGGAGACCGGCGGCGAGTGGACCATCGTGCCCGGCTCCGGCCGCGATGAGCTGACCGGGATCAGCGGCCGCGGGGAAATCCTGCCGGACCACCACTTCGTTTTGGAGTACACGCTGCCCTGAAATCGGTTAGGGTGTCGCATTCTCGACGCCGAGGACGTGACGCCCATGATCGGAGAACGAACGGCGCAGCGCACATTCTTCGCGCCGCCGCGGGACCGGGAACCGGCCGAGCTGTACCGGGAGATCGCGGCCGGATCGGCCACCGCGAGCCGCACCGCGTTCGCGCTGGAGCCACACGCGCGGATCAGCACCAACACGTACTTCGGCCGCTTCCCGGCCAGTCACTGGCAGCGGTGGACCGATGTGCCGCGGGTGACTCTGCGGGTGCGGGCGCGTGGTTCGGGAACGATTTTCCTGATGGCTTCCGACAGCCTCGGCCGGGAACGCACGGTCGATTCCGCACGCGTCCATTCGGCGGAATCGGAATACACCGAACTGACGGCCGAGCTGAATCGGTTCGCCGACGGCGGCGGATTGTGGCTGGAGGCCGCGACGGAGAACCGGCGGTTGCGGATCGACGACGTCCGGTGGCTGGTGCCGGGCCCGGGCCGGGGTCACGGCGCGGTGGTCGCGATGTGCACCCACAACCGTCCGGAGGAGTGCCTCGCCACCCTGCGGACGCTCGCCGCGGACCGCGAGTGCCTGGACGCGCTGGACGCCGTGTTCGTGGTGGACCAGGGCAGCGATCCGGCGCCCGTGGAGCAGGCCGGGCTCGGCGCGAAGCTGCGGTACGTGCGGCAGCCGAACCTCGGTGGCGCGGGCGGGTTCGCGCGCGGGTTGAGCGAGGCCACCGCCGACGGTCGTCGTCCGCACGTGGTCCTGATGGACGACGACATCGTGCTGGAGCCGGAAACGGTGCTGCGCCTGATCGCGTTCACGGAGCTGACCGTGGCCCCGGCGATCGTCGGTTCGCAGATGCTGCAACTGCTGCACCCGCACCGCCTGCAGGTGGCGGCCGAGTACGCGGACCTGCCACGCCTGCGGGCGGGCCGCCCGGTGCCGGGCGCGTTCCAGGACGTGGATCTGCGGGAACACAAGCTGGACCTGCACGTGGACGGCGAGTACAACGCGTGGTGGACGTGCCTGGTGCCGCCCGAGGTGGTGGAGTCGACCGGCTTGCCGCTGCCGATGTTCTTCCAGTGGGACGACATCGAGTACGGCTTGCGTGCGAGGGCGGCCGGCCACCCGAGCATCACCCTGGCCGGCGCGGGGGTCTGGCACGCGGACTTCTGGTGGAAGGACTGGGACGACTGGCCGCGGTACTTCAGCGTCCGCAACGGCTTGATCGTGGCCGCCCTGCACGGCGATTTCCAAGGAACGGCGGCTTTCCTGGCGGGCGAACTGGCGCGTTACCTGGTGTCGATGAGATACGCCCCTGGCCGCGACGCTCATCCTGGCGATAGAGGACTTCTTGCGCGGCCCGGAGGTCTTGTCGGACGGCGGCGCGCAAGCTGTGGCGGCGGCGCGGAAGCTGCGCTTGGAACACCCGGAGACGCAGTTGCGACCGGTATCGTCGGCGGCCCAGACGCGCACTGTCCGATCCGGACCGGAGCCATCGCGCCCAGGACTGGTGATGGCGAAGCGAATCGCATGGCACCTGCTGGGAAAGTCACATGGTGAGGTGGCGGTGCCGGCGCGGGACAGCGAGTGGTGGCACGTGGCGCTGTTCGACCGGGCGGTGGTGACGGACCCGTCGCAGGAGGGCGTGAAGGTTCGGCAGCGGGACCGGGCATTGGCGAGGAAGCTGGCGACCGAAGGGGCGAAGGTCCTGCTCCGATTCCGCAAGGAAGCGGAGCAGGTCGCGGACGAATACCGGGCAGCACTACCAGATCTGACCACAACGGACAGCTGGACACCACGCTTCAACAAGAGCTAAATACAGGAAGCCGGCAACGAAAAGCAAGCGACTACCCCAACCAGACCTCCCCCGCCCCCGATCCACAGCCTGCTTTTAGTCGCCGACCAGGCGTGTCAAGGTACTCTTTCCCGCCTTGACACGACTGCTCGGCGACTGAAACACACTCAGGCATCGGGGGCGGGGGTGGTCGGAAGGTGACCGTTTGAGCGCCGTGAGGCGCTTTCCGCGCGAAGCCGCGGGTCTAAAGATCAAAAGAGTCCTCGCCGGACGGGCAGGCTCCGGGATGACCAGGGGACCGTTGTTAGCTCACCTCGGGTGAGTGGTCGCCGGGTGGTCATCCCGTCGCCTTCCGGTTTGCGAATATCACCTTGAGCCAAGGCCGCAAGGTTGGCATGTTCGGCCGCCGGAGAGAGCCTGGGTTGCGGCCCTGGCTCAAGGTGATCGTTGCGTGTCAGGCGACGGGATGACCACCCAGCTCGGGTGTTGGTTCAAAGATTGCGCTGCGCGCTCAGTCTTTCCAGTTGCGCTTCAGGCGGACCCGGCTTCCCTGTTCCCCTGGGGTGATGTCCACTTCGGTCATCAGCGCGCGCATCAAGCCCACTCCCCGACCCCTTATCCCCTTGTCGGCGGGGGGTGGGCGCCACTTGCCGTCGTCGGTGATCACGATCTCCACGGAACCCTCGTCGGCGGTTGCGGTCAGCGTCAGGGTGCCGTCGTCCCGGCCAGGGTAGCCGTGTTCGATCGAGTTCGTGCACGCTTCGTCGACGGCGAGGATCACGTCCGCGGCCGCCTCGTCGGGGACGTCGGACTGGGCCAGCCACTCACGCAACTCCCGCCGCATGTCGACCAGGCTTCGGGGCTCCGCGGGCAACTCCAGGCGCATCGGACCAGGCGGGTGCACGTAGACCAGCACCGCCACGTCGTCGTTGTGACCGGACGGCGGCAACAATCGGTCCAGCAGGTGCTCGGTGATCTCCGCCGACTGCCGGCGCGGCACCTCGCGCACCGCCACCCGTGCGCCTTCGATCGCCTCGTCGATCGGCTGGCCGTGCCGTTCCACCAAACCGTCCGTGTACAGCAACAGCACCGAACCCGCCCGCAACGGCACCGTCGCACGTGGACGGTCCGTCGACCGGCGCACCGCCAGGGGTACCGCCAACGCCTGGTCCAGCAGCTGATCACTGCCATCAGCATGACTGAGCACCGCCGACGGGTGCCCGGCGCTGGAGTACGTCACGATCCCGGCCACCGGGTCGACCACCGCGCAGAACACCGTGGTGCACAAGGCACCCGGGATCTGCCGGGCGAATCCGTCCAGCTGGTCCAGCGCCCGCGCGGGATCGCCGTAGCTCAGCAGGAGCGCACTGCACGCACTGCGCAGCTGCCCCATCACCGACGCCGCCGCGAGCCCTCTGCCGACACAATCTCCCACGACCACCGCGATCCGGCCGTCCGGCAACCGCGCCACGTCGTACCAGTCGCCGCCGACCTCCAGCGGCCGCACCGCAGGCTCGTACCGCACCGCGAACCCGGCGGGCAGGTCCGTCGGCCCCAGGATGGCGTGCTGCAGGGTCAGCGCGACCGCACGCGCCTCGTCGTAGCTGCGGGCCCGGCCGAGCGCCTGCGCGAGCTGCGCCACCAGCATCCCGAACAACGCGCGCTCCTCGGCGCCCAGCACCTGGTCCGCCCGCTCGGCCCACACCACCGAATCACCACTGCCGAGCGTCGCCCCGAGTTCGCGGCTCGTCTCCGGCGGCCAGATCTGCCCCGGCGCCTGACGGCGCGCGCGGTCCAGCCGCTCGTACAGCTCCGGCTCCAGCTCGTCGAACGAACCGGCCTCCGGATCGCCCGCGAGCAACCCGCCGCTCTCCACGGTCGGCCAGATCGCCGCCACCACCCGCGTCGCACCGAGGATCGCCCGCAGCGCCGACACCCCGGCGTTCAGC
>NZ_JBEXTX010000139.1:0-17868 GCF_040614175.1 Amycolatopsis sp. NPDC006131 | reverse complement strand
ATTCCATTGGGCGGGAGAGGGACTCGTTCCAGCGCTGGCTGGACGAGAAGGTCGCGAGCAGGGCGACGGCTTCCGGTGCCGCCACGATGGCGGTCGTCAAGGCCGACGGCTACGGCCACGGCGCGGTCCCCGTCGCGCGCGCCGCGCTGCAGGCCGGCGCGACCTGGCTCGGCGCCTGCTCCCTGGGCGAGGCGCTCGCGCTGCGCGAGGCGGGCATCACCGCGCCCATCCTGGCCTGGCTCGACCTGCCGACCACCGACTTCGCGCCGGGCATCGCCGCGGACGTCGACCTCTCGGCCAGCTCCCGGGCCGAACTCGTGCGCATTGCCGAAGCCGCCCGTCGCACCGGCAAGCGCGCCCGGGTCCACCTGAAGATCGACACCGGCCTGTCCCGCAACGGCTGCCCCGCCGCGGACTGGCCCGCCCTGGTCAAGGAGGCCGCCGGGGAGCCGGACGTCGAGGTCGTCGCCATCTGGTCGCACCTCGCGTGCGCCGACGAGCCTGGCCACCCGGCGACCGACCAGCAGGCCGAGCGCTTCGCCGCGGCGTACGAGATCGCGCGCGAGGCCGGCCTGAACCCGTTGCGGCACCTGGCGAACTCGGCCGCCACGCTGAACCGCCCGGACCTGCACTTCGACCTCGTCCGCCCGGGCATCGCGATCTACGGCCTCAACCCCAACCCGCAACCCGAGGACCTGCGCCCGGTGATGACGTTCCGCTCGTCGGTCGTGCTCACCAAACGGATCCGCGCCGGCGAGTCCGTCTCCTATGGACACACGTGGACCGCGCGGCGGGACACCACGCTCGCCCTCGTGCCCACCGGTTACGCCGACGGGGTGCCGCGCACGCTGTCCGGCCGGATGGACGTGTGGCTGCACGGCAAGCGCCGTCCGGTCGCCGGTCGCGTGTGCATGGACCAGCTGGTCGTGGACTGCGGCGACGACGAGCCGCCGCTGGGCGCGGAGGTGGTCCTGTTCGGCGACGGCGCCCGGGGCGAACCGACCGCACGCGAATGGGCCGACAAGATCGGCACCATCGACTACGAGATCGTCACCGGCATGTACCGGCCGCGGATCCGGCGGCGGTACCTGGGGGAGGACGTCTGATGGTGTCCCGCCGGATGCTCACCGTGCTCGGCGGTGCCGTCGCGCTGGTCACCGGCACCGCGGCGGCCACCATCGCGGTGACCGCGCAGCAGCAGCGCCAGCGGGACCACCTCACCGGCGAACGGCTCGGCACCCTCGACCCCGACCGCACCTCCACGGTCGCCGCGGACGACGGCACGCCGCTGTCGGTGTCCGAGATCGACCCGGCCGACGGCGGCAAACCCGAGCTGACGGTGGTGGGTGTGCACGGGTTCGCGTTGTCGCAGCTGAGCTGGCACTTCCAGCGCCGCGACCTGGCATCGCTCACCTTGCCGCGCGTGCGGCAGGTCTACTACGACCACCGCGGGCACGGCACGTCCGGCCCGGCCAACGAGAAGACCAGCACCATCGAACAACTGGCCCGCGACCTCGACGCGGTGCTGCGCGCCGTCGCGCCCGAGGGGCCGATCGTGCTCATGGGGCACTCCATGGGCGGCATGGTGGTCATGGAGCTGGCCCAGCAGAACCCGGAGTTGTTCGCCGAGCGGATCTGCGGGGTCGCGTTCATCGCCACCGCGGCGGGCGAGGTGGGCCGCAAGGGGCTGCCGCGTGGGCTGCTGTCCAAGTACAACCCGCTGACCCGCGGTGTCGGCGAGCTCGCCGGGTGGCAGCCGGGGCTGGTCGAGTTCGTGCGGGCCGCGGGCGGGCAGCTGACCCGGCAGGCCGTGCGGCTGCTCGCGTTCGGCTCCCGCGACGTCGACCCGCGCGTGGTCGACTTCATGCTCGAGATGCTGGCCGTGACGTCGGTGAAGGAGCTGGTCGGGTTCGTCGACACGCTCGGCAGCCACAACCGGTACGCGGCGCTGGCCGGTCTGAAGCACGCGCACGTGCTGGTGATCGGCGCCGACACCGACCGGTTCACGCCGTACTCGCACGCGGAGCGGATCGCGGCGGAGCTGCCCGACGCCGAGCTGGTGCGGGTGCGCGGCGCCGGGCACATGGTGCAGCTCGAACAGCCCGAGGTGGTCGACAGCCACCTCATCGACCTGGTACAGCGGTGCGCGGGAGTGACGGACGAGTCCCGCCCGCGGCGGATGTGGCGGTGGTTGAACCAATGAGCATCGAGTTACCGACGGCCGACGACACGGTGGCGTTCGGCGAGTCCCTGGGCCGCACGTTGCGGGCGGGCGACGTCGTCCTGCTCGCCGGTCCGCTCGGCGCGGGCAAGACCGTGCTGACGCGCGGGATCGCGGCCGGGCTGGGCGTGTCCGGGCGGGTCAGCTCGCCGACGTTCGTGATCGCGCGGGTGCACCCGGCGGGGGAGCGCGGCGTCGCGCTGGTGCACGTCGACGCCTACCGCCTCGGCGGTGACCTGGCGCAGCTCGACGACCTGGACCTGGACACCGACCTCGAATCGGCCGCCGTGGTCGTGGAGTGGGGCGAGGGTTCCGCGGAGCGGCTGTCGTCCGACCACCTGGTGGTCCGGATCGACCGGCGGCCCGACGACGTGCGGGAACTGACCCTGGAGCCGCACGGCTCGTGGGTCGAGCGCGTACCCGAGCTGGTGGGCTGATGGGGCGCGCGGTCGTCGTCGAGGCCCCCGGCAAGCTGAGCGTCGTGCGGACCGAGCCGGAGGACCCCGGCCACGGTGAGGTCGTCGTCCGCGTCGAGTGGGCGGGGATCTGCGGGTCGGACCGCGAGGTGCTCGCCGGGACGCGGACCGAGGGTTTCGTGCGGTACCCGGTGGTGCCCGGGCACGAGTGGTCGGGCACGGTCGTCGAGCTGGGGCCGGGCACCGACCCGGAGCTGCTCGGCAAACCCGTGGTGGGCGAAGGGTTCCGCAACTGCGGCCGGTGCGCCCCGTGCCGGCGCGGCGACACGACCCTGTGCACCGCCGAGTACGACGAGACGGGCTTCACCCAGCCCGGCGCGTGGGCCGACGAGCTGCGGATCCCGGCGCGGCTGCTGCACGTGCTGCCCGACGGCGCCGACCTGCGCGCCGCGGCGCTGCTGGAACCGGCGGCGTGCATGGCGGCCGCGACGCTGCTCGCGGCGGTCGTGCCGGGCGAACGGGTGGCGGTGATCGGCGGCGGCACGCTCGGCCTGCTGGCGACGCAGCTGTTGGCGGCGAGCGGCCCGGCCGAGCTGGTCGTGGTGGACCCGCGGGCCTCCCGCGCGGTGCCCGCGTCCCGCTTCTGCGGCGCGACCGGCTTCTACAGCCCGGGCGCGGCGCCGGGCGGGTTCGACGTGGTGGTGGAGGCGGCGGGCGCGCCGGGCACGGGCGCGCAAGCGGTGCGGATGTGCCGCCGCGGCGGCCGGGTGGTGCTGACCGGCCTGGCGGGCCACGAGACGGAGCCGATCGCGCCCGCGGACCTGGTGACGGCCGCGGTGACGGTGCACACGGTGTTCGGCGCGCCGTCCCGCGCGTGGACGCACGCCGTGCGGGCCTTCGCGACCGGTCTGCTGGACCCCGGGCCGCTGATCACGCACGAGTTCCCGCTCGAGGAAGCCGAACGCGCCCTGCGGTTGCTGGAGGACCCCGCCGTCGACACCGGCAAGGTCCTGCTGCACCCCTGACCCGACTCCGCCCGGCGCGAGCCCTACCCGCGCAGGCGCGAGTTCTGAATCCGGCCAGAGCCTCGTGCCCGCAGGCACGGGGCCCGCGCTCCCGAGCGCGAGTTCCGTGTTCGGGCGCGCTCCTGCCGCCAAGCCCGGCAGCCAGTCCGGCCTCAGCGGCCCACGATCCCCCGCGCCACACCGAGCTCCACCAGGTCCTGCGGCCGCAACCGCAGCTGGTTCGCCGTCGCCGGGACCTCCTCGGGCGCGCGCTTCAGGATCGACGCCGCCGCCTCCGGGGACGTGACCGAGAAGTAGCTGTCCGGCGTCACCCACGTCCGCTCGGGGTGGGCGAACGCCAACGCGCCCCCGGAGCCGCCCTCGCCGATCACCAGCGTCGTCACCGGCACCGACGCCCCGGCCACCGCGGCGAAGACCTCCGCGATCGCCGCGCCGGCGCCGGCCCGTTCGGCCGCCGGGTCGTTGGCCGCGCCCGGGGTGTCCACCAGTGTGAGCACCGGGATCCCCAGCCGGTCGGCCAGCCGGATCAGCCGCGCCGCCGTGCGGAAACCCGACGGCAGCGTCGCGGTCCCGCACTGCGCGGCGTAGGCGACCGTCACGCCCCCGCGCATTCCGAACCCGCACCGCACCCCGGGATCAACGCCGCCGCACCGGTCGCCGCTGATGTCCTCCCGCCACTCGAAGTAGGCGTCCAAATAGGACTCGGCTCGCGGCCGTGACGGAGCACGCGCCGCCTGCACTGCCGCCCAGCCGTCCGCCGGGAGCTCATCGCCGCCCAAAGCCGATGGCGGCGGCGCCGGCCGCCCGTCCGCGCCCGTCAGCAACGACAACCACCGGCCCAGCCGCTCGCCCAGCTCCGCCGCCGGGACGATCTGGTCCACGTGCCCGGATGCCAGCTGCGACTCCGCCGTGTACGCCGACGCGTCACCGGACGGCCGCACCCGCGACCCGGCGAACCCGACCTGCGCCCCGGGCAGGGCCAGCGCCACGTCCGAACCGGCGCCGAGCGTGGCCCAGCCGCCGCCGGTCGTCGGGTCCCGCACGACCGCGACCTGCGGCAACCCGGCGGCCCGCGTCAGCGCCGCCTGCCGGGCGATCCGCTGCAGCTGGGTCAGCGCGGCCATGCCCTCCTGCATCCGGCTGCCGCCGGTCGCGATCATCGACACGACCGGCGTCCGCAGCTCCCGCGCCCGCTCGAACGCCGCCTCGATCCGGTCGCCGGTGCGCCGCCCGAGCGAGCCGCCGAGGAACCCGAACTCCCACGCGATGACGGTCGCCTCGGTGTCGCCGAACTTGCCGACCCCGCACACCACCGATTCCCGCTCGCCGGTGCGCTCGGCGGCCCTGTCACGCGCGGAGTCGTAACCGGGCCAGCCGATCGGACCGTCCACACCGGACTCGGCGCTGGGTGGCGCGGGCAGCTCGGTGAACCCGGAGCACACCGAGCCGATCACCGCGCGGGCGCTCTCACGCATCCAGCGCCCGCTTCATGACCTTGCCCATGTCGTTGCGCGGCAACGCATCCAGGAACCGGACCACCCGCGGCCGCTTGTGCGGCGACAGCAACCGGGCGACGTGGTCGACCAGCTCCTGCTCCGCGGGCGGCTCCCCGGCGGGCACGATCCACGCCACGATCCGCTCGCCGAGGTCCGGGTCCGGCTCGCCGGTCACCGCGGCCTCGGCCACGCCCGGGTGCTCCAGCAGCGCGTTCTCGATCTCGCCGGCGCCGATCTTGTAGCCGCCGCTCTTGATCAGGTCGGTGGCCTTGCGCCCGACGATCCGGTAGTAGCCGTCGGCGTCCCGGGTCGCCATGTCGCCGGTGCGGAACCAGCCGGCGTCGAAGACCTCCGCGGTCGCGTCCGGGCGGTTGAGGTACTCGGTGAACAGGTTCGGCCCGCGCACCTGGATCTCGCCGACCGTTTCGCCGTCGCTGGTCTCGATGACCGCGCCCGACTCGTCGACCAGCCGCACCTCGACCCCGCGCAGCGGCACCCCGACCGTGCCGGGCTTGCGTTCGCCGTCGGCCCGGACGCTGGTGTTCATCAGCGTCTCGCTCATGCCGTAGCGCTCCACGACCTGCTGCCCGGTGGCCGCGCGGATGCGCTCGTGGTCGTGCACCGGCAGCGCGGCCGACCCGGACACCAGCAGCCGCGCCCCGCTCAGCGCCTTGGCCAGCTCGGCGTTGCCGCCCACCTCCTCCGCGATGCGGTGGTACATCGTGGGCACGCCGAACATCATCGTCGCCTCGGTCGACAGTTCCCTGGCGATGACGTCGGTGACGAACTTCCCGGCGTGGTGCACGGTGCCGCCGCGGCGCAGCGGGCCGAGGATCCCGAGGATCAGGCCGTGCACGTGGAACAGCGGCAGCGCGTGCACGAGCACGTCGTCCGCGGTCCACTGCCAGGCGTCCTCCAGCGCGTCGAGCGTGCTGGAGATGGCTCGGCGCGGCAGCACGACGCCCTTCGGCGGGCCGGTCGTGCCCGAGGTGTAGACGATCAGCGCGGGCGCCTCGTCGCCCGGCTCCTCGGGCAGGTCACCGGGGCTGCCGATCAGCGCGACCTGCTGGCGCGGCAGGTTCGCCAGCCGCTCCGGCAGCTTCGCGCCCGGCTCGCTGAGGACGAGCGAGGGGGCGCTGTCGTTCACGATGTGGTCGAGTTCGCGCTCGCCGATCTTCGGGTTGACCGGGACGGCCGGGACACCCGCGAGCAGCGCCGCGACCACGGCGACGCTCGTGTGGATGGTCGGCGTCGCCCACACCGCCACCCGCGTGGGTGACTGGGCGCGGATCTCCCTCGCGAGTGAACCGGCGATCGCCGCCAGTTCCGCGTAGTCGAGCGAGACCTCGCCGAAGCGCAGGGCCTCCTTCTCGGGCGGCTCTGCCAGGGCCGGGAACAACCGTTCGGGCACGTGAACTCCTCACAGATCAGCCGAGTCCGGGCACGATGAACACGAGCCAGACGACGGCGGGTACCACGGCGACCATGATGCCGCCGTAGACGAGCAACTGCCGGAAGAAGGCGTCCCGGTCCACCTCGCGGGCATTGGCCAGCACCAGCGCGCCGTTGGTGGAGAACGGGCTGACGTCGACGACTGTGGCCGACACCGCGAGCGCGCAGATCATGCCGACCGGGCCGACCGTGCCCAGCGCGAGGAACGGCACCGCGAGCGGGATGAGCGCGCCCATGATCCCGACCGACGACGCGAACGCCGACACGATCGCGCCGATGTAGCACAGCAGCAGCGCGGCGAGCAGCGGCGCGCCGATGCCGCCGACGCCCTCGCCCGCCCACTCGATCGTGCCCATCTCCTGCAGGACGCCGACGTAGGTCAGCACGCCGCAGATCAGCAGCACGGTGGGCCAGGTGACCTCGCCGACGGCCTTCTTGCTGGTCGCGGGCCAGATCACGCTGAGCACCACGGCCAGCGTCATCGCGGTCAGGCCGACGTCGAGGTCGAACACCAGCGTGGCGACGACCAGCACGGCCAGGCTCGCCAGCGTGGCGATGCGGGGCGCGTTGAGGCGGATGCGCTCGCGGGTTTCGACGCCGGCCGACCCGGTGCCGGCGGGCGGGCCGCCGGTGCCCGCGGCGACGAGCTCGCGGTCCCGGTCGGTGGTGCGGATGGTCTGCCGCTTGCGCAGGAGGACGAACACGATGGCCGCGATCACCACGTTGACCACGAAACTGGCCAGGAAGAGCGTGATCTCGCTGCCGCCGAGGCGTTCGCGCTCGACGATGCCGTTGACGATGGTGCCGTAGACGCTGATCGGCGAGAAGCCGCCGGCCTGCGCGCCGTGCACGACCATCGCGCCCATCAGCAGCGGGTGGATGCCGTACTGGGCGGCGAACCCGAGCGCGACGGGCGCGACGATGGCGACCGCGGCCGGGCTGACCGCGCCGATCGCGGTGAGCACCGCGGTGATGGCGAAGGTGACCCAGGGGATCAGCGCGACGCGGCCGCGGACCAGCCGGACGGCGGCGTCGACCAGCCAGTCCGTGGTGCCGTTGGCGCGGGCGATGGCGAACAGGAACGTGACGCCGACGAGCACGACGAACAGGTCGCCGGGGAAGCCGGCGAAGATCTGGTCGGCATCCATGTTCGCGGCCAGCGTGCCGACGCCGAACGCGGCCGCGAAGGACAGCACCCCCATGTTGATCGAGCGAGTCGTCGCTATCACGAAGACGACCGCGAGGACGAGGATCGAGATCAGCTCAGCGGACATCGGTAGAACTCCCGCCGTTGGGATTCAAGTGGCTGAGTGGCTGAACCACTTTGCGGCTCAGCCACTCAGCCTGTCAAGGGCTAGGCTTCGGAACGTGTCTGATGCGCTGAGCCCGATGGTCCGTCCGCGGCTGTACGAGCAGGTCCTGGAGCGGTTGCGGGCCTACGCGGCCGACGCCGGGCTGCGTGCGGGCGACCGGTTGCCCGCGGAGCGGGACCTGGCGCAGCGGCTCGGGGTGAGCCGGGCCTCGGTGAAGCAGGCGATCGTGGTGCTGGAGGTGCAGGGCCTGGTCGAGACCCGGCACGGCGGCGGGACGTACCTGGTGCGGGACGCGCTGGACGCCGAGCCGGTCGAGCGGCTGGTGGAACGCCGGCGGCGGCTGCCGGACGTGCTCGACGCGCGGGAGGCGCTGGAGACGAAGCTGGCCGAGCTGGCGGCGGTGCGCCGGACCGACGAGGACCTGGCCGCGCTGGAGTCGGCGCTGGAGTTCATGGCGGCCGAGATCAGGGATGGGGGAGCCGGGGTCGAGGGTGACCGCAGGTTCCACGCGGCGATCACCGGGGCCGCGCACAGCGCCCTGCTGGCCGAGTTCATGGGCGCGATCGCCGACCAGATCACCGAGAGCCGGAACGAGTCGCTCCGCCAGCCGGGCCGCCCGCCGCGGTCGCTGGACCAGCACATCCGCATCGCGAACGCCATCCGAGACCGCAACCCGAAGACCGCGGCCGAAGCGATGCGGGACCACCTCCGCACGGTCGCCGAGGTGCGCCTGCTGAGCTGGGACCCGGAGGACTGACCCGGAAGGCGCCCGGCCACCGCCCGGTTGCGCCCGGTGACGGCGAGCCTCCGGCTGCGCATTCTTCCCGCGCCCCACGAACCGCAAGCCGGCAACGCAACGACACCGACTACCCCAATCAGACCTCCCCCGCCCCCGATCCCCAGCCGATCTTTGGTCGTCGATCAGTCGTGTCAAGGCACGCTTTCCCGCCTTGACACGGCTGCTCGGCGACTGAAACACGATCAGGCATCGGGGGCGGAGGAGGTCGGCACCCCACCGGCCCGGTAACCGCAGGTCGGCGCGCACGCCGTACCCTGGAGAGCTGTGCTGGTACTGGCTCTGGACACGTCGACGCCCGCGGTGACCGCCGGGGTCGCCGAGCTCACCACGAGCGCCACCGTGCTCGCCGAGCGGGTGACGCTCGACCCGCGTGCGCACGGTGAGCTCATCACCCCGCACGCCCTCGACGCGGCGCGCGAAGCGGGTGTCGCGCTCAAGGACCTGGCGGCGATCGTCGTCGGCGCCGGGCCGGGGCCGTTCACCGGTCTGCGCGCCGGTCTCGCCACCGCCGCCGCTCTCGGTCACGCGCTCGGCATCCCCGTCCACCCGGTCTGCAGCCTCGACGCGATCGCCCGTCAGGCCGGCCTTGGCGAGCCGTTCCACGTCGTCACCGACGCCCGCCGCCGCGAGGTGTACTGGGCGGCCTACGACGCGGACGGCCTGCGCACCGACGGCCCGCACGTCCAGGCGCCCGCCGAGCTGTCGATCAGCCTCGCCGCCGGGGACGGCGCCCGCCTCTACGCCGAGCAGCTCGGCGCCCGGGTCGTCGAGCCGTACTACCCGAGCACCGCCGGTCTGGTGGCCGCGGCCCGCGAGGCGCTGACCTCGGGAGCCGAGCCCGCCCCGCTGACGCCGCTCTACCTGCGCCGCCCGGACGCCGTCGAACCCGCCGCGCGGAAGCGGGTGACCACCGCGTGAAGCTCGCCAAGCTGCGCCGCAAGGACGTGGACCGGTGCGCCGAGATCGAGAAGGTCCTCTTCGCCGGTGACGACCCGTGGAGCGCCCGCGCGTTCCTCAGCGAGCTGGACTCCGGCGCCTACTACCTCGGCGCGTACACCCCCGAGGACGTCCTGATCGGCTACGCCGGCCTGGCGGTCGTCGGCGGCCGGGGCGAGTACGAGGCCAGCGTCCACACCATCGGCGTCGACCCGGCTCACCAGGGCCAGGGCATCGGCACCGCGCTGCTGCGCGCACTGCTCGCCCGCGCCGACGAGGTCCGCGCGCCGGTGTTCCTGGAGGTCCGCACCGACAACGACCGCGCCCAGGAGCTGTACCGGCGGCACGGTTTCGAGCAGATCGGCCTGCGCAAGCGTTACTACCACCCGTCCGGCGCCGACGCGTACACGATGATGCGCCCCGCCGTGAGCAAGCAGGAGGTGGGCTGATGTCCCGCGTCATCCTCGGCATCGAAAGCTCCTGCGACGAGACCGGCGTCGGCCTCGTGCGCCTGCACGACGACGGCGCCGTCGAGCTCCTCGCCGACGAGGTCGCGTCGAGCGTCGAGCAGCACGCGCGGTTCGGCGGAGTGGTGCCGGAGGTCGCCAGCCGCGCCCACCTGGAGGCCATGCGGCCGACGGCCGAGCGCGCGTTCGCCACGGCCGGGCTCCGGCTGTCCGATGTGGACGCCATCGCGGTGACCGCGGGCCCGGGGCTCGCGGGCGCGCTGCTGGTGGGCGTCTCGGCGGCGAAGGCCTACGCGGCGGCGCTGGACGTCCCGCTCTACGGCGTCAACCACCTGGCCGGGCACATCGCGGTGGACACCCTGCAGCACGGCCCGTTGCCGAAGCCGTGCCTGGCGATGCTGGTGTCCGGCGGTCACACGCAGCTGCTGCGGGTGGACGACATCGCCGGTGAGATCACCGAGATCGGGTCCACTGTGGACGACGCCGCCGGCGAGGCCTACGACAAGGTGGCCCGCGTGCTCGGCCTGCCGTACCCGGGCGGCCCGCCGATCGACAAGGCCGCACGCGAGGGCGACCCCACGGCGATCGACTTCCCGCGCGGAATGACCGGCCCGCGGGACGCGAAGTTCGACTTCTCGTTCTCCGGCTTGAAGACCGCGGTGGCGCGGTGGGTGGAGAACGCCGAGCGCCGCGGCGACGAGATCCCGGTGAACGACGTGGCGGCGTCCTTCCAGGAGGCGGTGGCCGACGTGCTGACCGCGAAGGCCGTGCGCGCGGCGACGGAGATGGGCATCGGCACGTTGGTGATCTCCGGCGGGGTCGCGGCGAACTCGCGGTTGTCCAGCTTGGCGCGAGAGCGGTGCGAGGCCGCGGGGATCGAGCTGCGCGTCCCGAGGCCGCGCCTGTGCACCGACAACGGCGCGATGATCGCCGCGCTGGGCGCGCACGTGGTGGCGGCGGAGAAGAAGCCGTCGGCGCTGGACCTCTCCGCGAACCCCGCGCTGCCGGTGGAGATCGTCTCGCTCTGAGGGATTGCCGCGCGCTTGAGCGCGAAGCTCGCGCCCGCCGTCAGGGGGCGAGCGTGACCGTGCTGTGCGTCGGCGAGCCCGGCAGTGTGCTGCGGCAAGCCGTGAGGGACCGCCCCGGCCACCGATCCGGCAGCCGGGGCAGCCCCGTCAGATGCAGTCGACCGCGTACTCAGCCACGCCTTCGCCCTCCCAGGTGACCGTGCCGGTCCCCCTCGGCGCGATCGGCACGCACGCGGGGCGCTCCCCGGTGCTCAGGGCGATCGAGCCCTCGATCGCCACCCCGCAGTCGTTGCGCAGCTCGGCCCAGCCGGGGCCGCTGTCGGTCAGCTCCGCGCAGGCGCCCAGCGCACCCGCCTCGCCCGCCCACGCGGGCGACGCCGTCGCCAGCAGCCCGGCCGCGACCACCGCGACGCCCGCGGCCATGCGAATCCCCACCGTTCCTCCCCAGACTCACCGCACGTCACGCGCGCGTGCGTGAAACCACCACGTCGTCGAGCTTGACGAAGCCCACCCGGTGCCCGAACTGCACCTGCACGTACTTCGTCTTCCCGCGCACCACCACGTGCTGCGCCGCGTCGAAGGTCGTCGCCGAGTAGTACTCCGCAGTCAGCGTCGGGCCTGCCGCGTACTTCTGGCCCGCGGGCAGCGTGTACTGCAGCGGCACGACCTCCTGCGGCGTGAGCCCCTCCGGGTACGCCTCCGCCTCCGGGTACGCCCGCCCGTACACCGGCACCGACGACAGCCCCGGCCGCGGCGTCACCACCTGCCCCAGCACCGGCACCACGCCGGACGACCGCAGCCACCCCTTCTGGCCGAGGAACCACACCGCCGTCCAGTCGCCGCGGACCTCCGCCACCGCGTACCGCTGCCCGGTCGAGACCCGGCTGCCCACGTCCGAGATCGCCACCGTGGAGGGCCCGCCCTCGGGGTGCAGGCCCACGTCCGCCAGCAACGGCGCGTCGTCGCGGGGTTCGGTGCGCAGGAACAGCGCCGACGAACCACGCGCCGGGCACGCGGCGCCCGGGGCCGACGTGTCGCAGCCCGTGTAGCCGGTCGGGTTCGTGGCGAAGTCCGGTTTGACCATCACCAGGCCCGTCGGCTGCCGCACCGGCCGCGCGTTCAGCGGCGCCCCGAGCAGGTCGAAGTAGTGCGCCCAGTCCCAGTACGGCGCCGGGTCCCAGTGCATGCCGGCGACCTTGTCCGCGGTCGTGCCGGGCACGTTGTCGTGACCGATGATGTGCTCGCGGTCCAGCGGGATCCGGTACTTCCCGGCCAGGTACTTCACCAGCTTCGCCGAGGTCCGGTACATCGCCTCGGTGTACCAGGTGCCCTGCGCCGCGAACCCCTCGTGCTCGACGCCGATCGACTTCGCGTTGAAGTACCAGTTCCCGGCGTGCCAGCCGACGTCCTTGGTCAGCACGTGCTGTGCGACGTGCCCGTCCGTCGAGCGCAGCGTGTAGTGCCACGCCAGGTACGACGGGTCCTGCACGAGCCCGATCGCCGCGTCGTAGGTGCACTCGGTGTCGTGGATGACGATGTGCGTGATCTGCTGGGAGTTGGGCCGCTCGGCCTTGTCGTAGTTGCCGTAGTTGCCGCCGCCGAGGTCCTGGTAGGGCGCCGGGATCCACTCGACGGGCAGCCCGGGCGGGGCTTCGGCCGCGCCTTCCGCGACCGTGGACAGCCCGAGCGCGCGGACCTGCTCGCGCCGCGGCGAAACCGGCGTCGCGGGCAGCGCGACGGCCTGCCCGTCGTCGGTGGTCCGGCTCGCGCCTGCGGTGATGGTCGAGAACACCTCGTCGGCGAAGAACGTCGCGGTCCCGGTGTCCGAAGCGCCGGAGTAGCGGGCGACCGCGCCGTACCAGTCGGCGGGCACGTCGGCGCGGGCGCCGAGTTCTCGTTGGTAGTGGGCCAGAACCGCCGCGCCACCGCGGATGTTCTGCACCGGGTCCGTCCGGAGCGTCGCGGCGTCCACGCCGGTGAGCCCGGCGGCGAGGTCCACGGTCTGCAGCGCGTCCGACGTGTGCGGCCGCAGCTCGCCGCGCGCCGAGTCGCCACGCGGGTCCTCGCCCTTGTCGTGGTGGCTGCCCCCGGCGGCGATCGCGCGCAGGTCGGTCAGGTGCATCGGGCCGAAACCGGCGCCGGTGCTCGGCGCGCCGCCGTGCGAGTCCCACCGGGACTTCAGGTACGAGACGCCGAGCAGCACGGGTTCCGGGACCCCGAACTCCGCCGCCGCGGCGGCGAACGCCCGCTGACGGGCGGAAGTCGTGGCGGCGGCAGCACCGGGCGCGGCCACCACGGCCACGCCGGCGGTGCCGGCGGCGATCGCGCGCAAAGCGTTGCGGCGGGTGATCGGCATGCTGCCCTCCCAGGCTGGTGTAGCCAGGAAACTACACAGTGGCAAGGGGGTTGGGAACTACCCGATCACTTGCGCGCCCCTGCCAGGTCTTTCAGGCACCGGCGACAGCCCGGCCGCGAACCGTCGCGATCGATGGAGGCGGGTATCCACCGCCGCGCGGGAAGGGCTGGGGGTGACCGCCGCCGGGCGGGAACGGGCCCTGCTGCTGCGGGTACCACCGGGCGCCGGGCTGCGACCCGTAGTGCTGGCCCGGCTGGGGTGGTTACGTCATCGGCACGCCTCTGCTGGGGCCGCTGCACCACCTCGGTTCGCCACGGGGCGTACGACGCCTTGTGGGTGACAGCGGTTCCGGTCAGCGCACCGGTTCCGGGGCGGGGCGGTTGTCGAAGGCCTCGCGCGCCGCGAGGATCTCGCCGACGTGCTCCTCTGCCCACTCGCCCAGCACGTTGAACATGTCGCCGACCTGCGTGCCGAGGGCGGTCAGCGAGTACTCGACGCGGGGCGGCACGGTCGGGTAGACGGCCCGGTCGACCAGGCCGTCGCGTTCGAGCGCGCGCAGCGTCTGGGTGAGCGACTTCTGGGTGATGCCCTCCAGCCGGCGGCGCAACTCGTTGAAGCGCACGGGGCCGTCGCTGCGGCGCAGGAAGCTCAGCACCAGCAGCGTCCACTTGTTGGCCAGCGCGTCGAGCACCGTGCGGGCGGGGCAGGCGCGGAGGTAGGACTGGACGGTATCCACGAGGTACCTGGATATCAGGAAGGTGCCTTCTTCACAACCGATACCACTGCGCACGAGGATCTCCGGTGTGAAAGCTGTTGATGTGCGGGCCGTGGGTGGCCCCGAGGTCCTGGAATTCGTCGACGCGCCGCGGCCGGTGCCCGGGCCGGGCGAGGTGCTGGTGCGGGTGCACGCGGTGGGGGTGAACGCGGCCGACTGGAAGCTGCGGCGGGGGCTGGTGGAGGGGTTCGGGATCGTGCCGCCGTTCCGGCTCGGCCTGGACTTCTCGGGCGTGGTCGAGGAGACCGGCGAGGAGGTGTTCGGGCTGGTGATGTCGCGCTGGGGCGCCTACGCCGAGTACGTGGCCGTGCCCCGCGACGCGCTGGCCCCGAAGCCGGCGGCCCTGGACCACGTCGACGCCGCCGCGCTGCCGACGGCTGTGCTGACCGCCTCCCAGGCGCTCGCCGATGTCCGTGCTGGTCAGCGCGTCCTGATCCACGCCGCGGCCGGCGGGGTCGGGCACGTGGCGGTGCAGGTGGCGAAGGCCAGGGGCGCGCACGTGATCGGCACCGCCCGGGCGGTCAACCACGAGTTCCTGCGGGCACTCGGCGCGGACGAGCTGATCGACCACACCGCGGTCGACTTCACCACGGCCGTGTCCGATGTGGACGTGGTGTTCGACCTGGTCGGCGGCGAGTACGGCTCGCGCTCGCTGCGGGTGCTGAACCCCGGCGGCGTGCTGATCGACGCCCAGGGCGACGACGGGGCGGACGACTCGCGCTACCGGCGGTTCCACGTGCAGCCGTCGGCCGCGGAGCTGGCGCGGGCCGCGGACGTGCGGGTCCACGTCTCGCAGGTCCTGCCGCTGGCGGACGCCGCGAAGGCGCACGAGCTGAGCGAGAGCGGGCGAGTGCGCGGGAAGATCGTGCTGGTTCCGTAGAACGGCCCCGGGACCGCGCCATCGGGGTCCCGGGGCCGTTCAGGTCAAGGCCGGTGCTAGCAGCCTCCGCAGCAACCGCATCCGGGGCCACTGCACGAGCTGCAACAGCTGCAACCACCCATGGGAACACCATTCCTTCCAGTCGTGTCCGGGCCGTTTCCCAAGGTAGGCAGCGGGGTCGGAAGTCAACACCGCTCAACGAGTGAGATGGCGATATCGCTACGTGACGACGTGTGCCGCGCCCGACGGCTGCCGCTGCGACGGGGCCGGCAAAGTGCCCGGTCAAGCACCTTGACAAGGGGTGGCAGCCACACCGGGGGACCCTCCTTGCGCGGCTAGCACTCCCGTGGCTAGAGTGCTAATCGAAGGCACCGCACACGCCCCGGCACCCGCGACGGCGGGGGTGGTAGGCGCCGAAACCAAGTAAGTACCTGCCAACGCTTTCGACGACCCGTGGAGGTCAACCCGGTGAGCGTGAACATCAAACCGCTCGAGGACAAGATCGTTGTCCAGACGAGCGAGGCCGAGGAGACGACCGCGTCCGGCCTCGTCATCCCCGACACCGCCAAGGAGAAGCCCCAGGAGGGCAAGGTTCTGGCCGTTGGCCCGGGCCGCGTCGACGACAAGGGGAACCGCATCCCCGTCGACGTCAACGTCGGCGACGTCGTCATCTACTCCAAGTACGGCGGCACCGAGGTCAAGTACAACGGTGAGGACTACCTGATCCTGTCCGCTCGCGACGTGCTGGCTGTCGTCAACTGACACAGGCGCTGCGGTGAACGCCCCGGGCCCCGCTGGAAAGCCGGGGACGGGGCGTTCTGCTGTCTGAGAGGACTTCCATGCCCAAGCAGATCAACTTCGACGAGGACGCTCGTCGAGCCCTCGAGCGCGGCGTCAACAAGCTCGCCGACGCGGTCAAGGTCACCCTCGGCCCGCGCGGTCGCCACGTCGTGCTGGACAAGAAGTTCGGCGGCCCCACGATCACCCTCGACGGCGTCACCGTCGCGCGGGAGATCGAGCTGGAGGACCCGTTCGAGAACCTGGGTGCCCAGCTGGCCAAGAACGTGGCCACCAAGACCAACGACGTCGCCGGCGACGGCACCACCACGGCCACCGTGCTGGCGCAGTCTCTGGTGAAGGTCGGCCTCCGCAACGTGGCCGCCGGCGCCAACCCGGCCGGCCTCGGCAAGGGCATCGAGGCGGCCGCGGAGAAGGTCATCGAGGTGCTCAAGTCCAAGGCCACCCCGGTCAAGGGCCGCGACAACATCGCCCAGGTCGGCACGGTCACCTCGCGTGACGCCACCATCGGCGCCCTGCTCGGCGAGGCCGTGGAGCGGGTCGGCGAGGACGGTGTGATCACCGTGGAGGAGTCCTCCACGCTGGCGACCGAACTCGAGATCACCGAGGGTGTGCAGTTCGACAAGGGCTACCTGTCGGCGCACTTCGCGACCGACCCGGAGGAGCAGCGGGCGATCCTCGAGAACGCCTACGTGCTGCTGCACCGCGAGAAGATCTCGGCGCTGGCCGACCTGCTGCCGATCCTGGAGAAGGTCGCCGAGTCGAAGAAGCCGCTGCTGATCATCGCCGAGGACGTCGAGGGCGAGGCGCTGTCCACCCTGGTGGTCAACGCCCTGCGCAAGACCCTCGTCGCGGTCGCGGTGAAGGCCCCGTTCTTCGGTGACCGCCGCAAGGCGTTCCTGGACGACCTGGCCGTCGTCACCGGCGCGCAGGTCATCTCCTCGGAGGTCGGCCTGAAGCTGTCCGAGATCGGCCTCGACTCGCTGGGCACCGCCCGGCGCATCGAGATCACCAAGGACAACACGACGATCGTCGACGGTGCAGGCACCAAGGCCGACATCGAGGCCCGCATCGCGCAGATCCGCAAGGAGATCGAGACCACCGACTCCGACTGGGACCGCGAGAAGCTGCAGGAGCGGCTGGCGAAGCTCGGCGGCGGTGTCGCGGTGATCAAGGTCGGCGCGGCCACCGAGACCGAGCTGAACGAGCGCAAGCACCGCATCGAGGACGCCGTGGCTTCGACCAAGGCGGCCGTCGAGGAGGGCATCGTGCCCGGCGGTGGTTCGGCGATCGTGCACGCGGTCAAGGAGCTCGAGGGCGACCTCGGTCTGACCGGCGACGAGGCCACGGGTGTCCGCATCGTGCGGGACGCCCTGACCGCGCCGCTGAACTGGATCGCCGCGAACGCCGGCTACGAGGGCCCGGTCATCGTGTCCAAGGTGCAGGAGCAGGGCTGGGGCTACGGCTTCAACGCCGCCACCGGCGAGATCACCGACCTGCTGCAGGCCGGCATCGTCGACCCGGTGAAGGTGACCCGCTCCGCGGTGGCGAACGCGGCCTCCATCGCCCGTCTCGTCCTGACCACGGAGAGCACCGTGGTGGACAAGCCGGTCGAGGAGCCCGAGAACACCGGCCACGGCCACGGCCACGCGCACTAGCCAACGACAAGCACCAAGAGGGCCCCCGCCACAGGCGGGGGCCCTTCCAATTTCCAGCACCACAACCACCACCCGGCAACGGAGCTCGGCAACACGAGGCAGCCACCGCCCACCTACCAAACCGCCGCCCGGCAACGACCGCCGGAACCCCCCCGAGCCACCCCTCTCCCGCAACCCGATCCCCAGCCAAATCGGTTGCCGAGCCACCGGGTCAAGGCACGCTTTCCCGCCTTGACGCGGTGTCTCGG
>NZ_JBEXTX010000138.1:0-17972 GCF_040614175.1 Amycolatopsis sp. NPDC006131 | reverse complement strand
CGCGACCCACCCCCCACCCCCCCCCCCCCGGGCCGCGCTCGTCAGCGCGGCTGCGCCGCCGGCCCAGCCGCACCGAGCTCGGCCGGTCGCGGCACGGCCGCGAACCACCAACCCTCGGGCCGCGCCCGTCAGCCCCGCCACACCGTCAGCCCGGCACGCCGAGCTCGGCGGCAACCGTCCCGCCGGGTGGCCCCTCAGCCCGGAAACCTCACCCCACCGGGGCGGTCAACCGGGCCCTCGCCTCCGGCGCGCTGGACCGCCGCTCGTCGGCTGCCTCGTCGCTCGGCTGCGTCTGCGAGTCCCGCTCCGCGGCGACCCTCGCGGTGTACACCTCGACCTCGCGCCGGACCGCCTCCTCGGACCAGCCCAGCACGTCCGCGACCATCCGCGCCACCGCCTCGGCGCAATCCACACCGCGGTGCGGGTACTCGATCGAGATGCGGGTGCGCCGGGCGAGGATGTCCTCCAGGTGCAGCGCGCCCTCGTGACTGGCCGCGTACACCGCCTCGACCCCGAGGTAGTCCGGGGCGTGCTCGATCGGCCGCAGCAGCTCCGGCTTGCCGTCGCCGAGCGCCAGCACCTCGTGCACGAGCGAGCCGTACCGGTCGAGCAGGTGCCGGACCCGGTACGGGTGCAGGCCGTGCTGCGCGGCGAGGTGGTCGGCCTGGTTGACCAGCGCGTGGTAGCCGTCGGCGCCGAGCAGCGGCACCTTGTCGGTGATGGACGGCTGCAACCGGCCGGGCAGGTCGGGCGCGGCGGCGTCGACCGCGTCGGCGGCCATCACCCGGTACGTCGTGTACTTGCCGCCCGCGATCGCGACCAGCCCGGGCGCCACGCGCGCCACCGCGTGCTCGCGGGACAGCTTCGACGTCTCCTCGCTCTCCCCGGCCAGCAGCGGCCGCAGTCCGGCGTAGACACCCTCGATGTCGTCGTGCGTCAGCGGCGTCGCGAGCACCGAGTTGACGTGCTCGAGGATGTAGTCGATGTCGTTCTTCGTGGCCGCGGGGTGCGCCAGGTCGAGGTTCCAGTCGGTGTCCGTCGTGCCGACGATCCAGTGGTTCCGCCAAGGGATCACGAACAACACGGACTTCTCGGTGCGCAGGATCAGCCCGGACTCCGACACGATCCGGTCCCGCGGCACCACGATGTGCACGCCCTTGCTCGCACGCACCCGGAACCGGCCGCGGCTGCCGGACAGGCGCTGCAGCTCGTCGGTCCAGACCCCGGTGCAGTTGATGACCGCGTTCGCGTGGACCTCCGTCTCGCGCCCGTCCTCCACGTCCCGCACGCGCACACCGGACACCCGGTCGGCCTCCCGCAGGAACCCGACGACCTGGGTGCTGGTCCGGACCACCGCGCCGTAGTGCGCGGCGGTGCGGGCGACGGTCATGGTGTGGCGGGCGTCGTCGGCCTGCGAGTCGTAGTACCGGATTCCCCCGATCAGGGCATCGCGTTTGAGTGCGGGGACCAGCCGAAGTGCGCCCGCACGGGTGAGGTGCTTCTGCCCCGGCACCGACCTCGCGCCGCCCATCGTGTCGTACAGGAACAGGCCGGCCGCGGTGTAGGGACGTTCCCAGACGCGGTGCTGCAGCGGGTACAGGAAGCTGACCGGCTTCACCAGGTGTGGCGCGATGCGGGTGAGCATCAGCTCGCGCTCGCGCAGCGCCTCGCGGACGAGACCGAACTCGAGCTGTTCGAGGTACCGCAGGCCACCGTGGAAGAGCTTGCTCGACCGGCTCGACGTGCCGGACGCCAGGTCACGGGCCTCGACCAGGGCGACCCGCAGGCCGCGCGTGGCCGCGTCGAGCGCGGTGCCCGCGCCGACCACCCCGCCACCGATCACCACGAGGTCGAACGTCTCCGCCCCGAGCCGCCGCCAGGTCTCCTCCCTCGCCTCCGGCCCCAGCTTCGCCTCAGTCACTCCGGTTCCTTCCCTCGTGAACGTCCGCTGCACCCACCCAGCATGACACGTTTCCGCACGTCCTCACCGCGCAAGCGCTTGTCGTCCGGTCGGCGGGCGAGCACCATGTGACGTTCGGGACAACGTCGTCTCGCGCATTGGGAGGTGTGTCATGACCGACCGGACAGCCCGTCCCTGGACGAGGATGCGGCAGACCACGGCGGGTGAACTACTGGCCGAGTTCCTCGGCACCGCGATCCTCATCATCCTCGGTTGCGGATCCGTGGCCGTGGCCGTGGTCGGCCTGCCGGGCTCGGGCCGCCAAACCGTCGACTTCGGGCCCGCCAACTGGTTGATCATCGCGTGGGGCTGGGGCCTCGCGGTGGTCTTCGCCGTCTACGTGGCGGGCGGGGTCAGCGGGGCCCACATCAATCCGGCGGTGACCCTGGCCTGGGCCATCCGCCGCAAGTTCCCCTGGGCGAAGGTCCTGCCCTACTGGGCGGCCCAGGTGGTCGGCGCGTTCGCCGGCGCGGCGGTGGTCCTGGCGGTGTACCACAACGCGATCGACGCGTTCCTCGCGTCGCAGAACCCGCCGACGGGCCGGGACGGTTCGGTGGGCACGTTCTCGATCTTCGCGACGTTCCCCGCGGAGTACTTCGGCAACGGGGTGTGGGGACCGCTCGTCGACCAGATCGTCGGAACGGCGATCCTCGTCGCCATCATCGCGGCGATCATCGACGCCCGCAACCAACCCCCGTCGGCCAATCTCGCCCCGTTCGTGGTCGGCTTGGTCGTGGTCGCGATCGGCCTCACCTACGGGACGAACGCCGGGTACGCGATCAACCCGGCCCGCGACCTCGGGCCACGGTTGCTGGCGTTCTTCGCCGGGTGGGGGGACGCGGCCTTCCCGGGCAACGGGGAGTGGTTCAGCTCGTACTGGTGGATTCCGATAGTGGGACCGCTCGTCGGCGGTGTGGTCGGTGTGCTGGTCTACGACTTCTTCATCGGCAGCGTGCTGGCGGTCCGGCCGGCGCCGGGCGCCGAGCCGACGCCGCCGCCCGGCCGCGTTCCCGGCTCCGCCGACGGCGAGGCGGGCGACGGCGCCCGGGCCGAGGGGGACGTCCTGCCCGAGACGGACCAGACCCGGTCCGGGCGGCAGGTGCAGCGATCCGAATAGCCCATAGGCAGGCAAATCAACGGGAGGAGTCCCATGGCCTCATATGTCGCCGCCATCGACCAGGGCACGACGTCCACCAGGGCGATGATCTTCGACCACTCCGGGCGGGTGGTCGCCGTCGAACAGAGGGAGCACGAGCAGATCTTCCCGCAGGCCGGGTGGGTCGAGCACAACGCGGAGGAGATCTGGGAGAACACGCGCGCGGTCACCGCGGGCGCGCTCGCCAAGGCCGACCTGCAGGCCGGGGACATCGCCGCGGTGGGCATCACGAACCAGCGCGAGACGGCGCTGGTGTGGGACCGGAAGACGGGCAAGCCGGTCTACAACGCGATCGTCTGGCAGGACACCCGCACCGACCGGATCGTCGACCAGCTCGGCGAGCTCGGCGGTGGCCAGGAGCGGTACCGGCCGAAGACGGGTCTGCCGCTGGCGACGTACTTCTCCGGGCCGAAGGTCAAGTGGATCCTGGACAACGTGGACGGCGCGCGGGAACGCGCGGAGGCCGGCGATCTGGTGTTCGGCAACATGGACACCTGGACCGTGTGGAACATGACGGGCGGCCCGGACGGCGGGGTGCACGTGACGGACCCGACGAACGCCTCGCGCACCCTGCTGATGGACCTGGACACGCTGAGCTGGGACGAGGAGATCGCGGCGGACATGGGGATTCCCATGTCGATGCTGCCGGAGATCCGGTCGTCGTCCGAGGAGTACGGCAAGGTGCGCCCGCGTGGCGTGCTGTCGGGTGTGCCGATCGCCGGCATCCTCGGTGACCAGCAGGCCGCGACGTTCGGGCAGGCGTGCCTGTCCCCCGGCGAGGCCAAGAACACCTACGGCACCGGCAACTTCGTGCTGCTCAACACGGGCACGGAGAAGGTGATGTCGGAAAACGGCCTCCTCACGACGGTCTGTTACAAGATCGGGTCGAACGACACGGTGTACGCGCTGGAGGGTTCCATCGCGGTGACCGGTTCGCTGGTGCAGTGGCTGCGGGACAACCTCGGGATCATCAGAAATGCCGCCGAGATCGAGGAGCTGGCGCGCACGGTGGAGGACAACGGCGGGGCGTACTTCGTGCCGGCGTTCTCGGGCCTGTTCGCGCCGTACTGGCGGTCGGACGCGCGTGGCGTGATCGCCGGGTTGACGCGGTACGTGAACAAGGGGCACATCGCGCGGGCGGTCCTGGAGGCGACGGCGTTCCAGACGCGCGAGGTGATCGAGGCGATGAACGCGGACTCGGGCGTGCCGCTGAAGTCGCTGAAGGTCGACGGCGGGATGGTCGTGAACGAGCTGTTGATGCAGTTCCAGGCCGACATCCTGGACGTCCCGGTGATCCGCCCGGTGGTGGCGGAGACGACGGCCCTCGGCGCCGCGTACGCCGCCGGCTTGGCGGTCGGTTTCTGGGCGAGCGAGGACGACATCCGCAACAACTGGGCCCAGGACAAGGAGTGGAACCCGTCGATGGACGCCCAGCACCGCGAGGCGCAGTACCACAACTGGAAGAAGGCGGTGACGAAGACCTTCGACTGGGTGGAGTGACGGCGGCGGCGCGCGTTTCCTTGCCACGGCAGGGTTTTCGCCGGGAGGCGCGCGCCGCACTCCGGTGCGCTCGGCTCGCTCCGGGTGCGGTCGGCTCGCGACGGGTGCGCTCAGCTCGCGACGGGTGCGCTCAGCTCGCGACGGGCGCGGTCGGCTCGTTCCAGTGCGCTCGGCTCGCACCGCAGTCCGGCTCGCTCGGCTCGCAACGGGTGCGGTCGGCTCACGACCGGTGCACTCGGCTCACGACCGGTACGGTCGGCTCGTTCCAGTGCGCTCGGATCGCGCCCTGCGGTGAGCGATGGCAGGGCGGGGCGGCGCTGGGCCGCCGCGGGCCGCGACCGGGCGCGGCGGGAAGCTGACGCAGGGCACGCGCTCAGCGTGCAACAACCTCGCGCGTCCAGCACGGCGCTGCGATCCGGCGCGAAGCAACCTCACGCAGCGCGAGCTCAGCACTCCGACTCGACGCGCAACAACCCCGTGCCACCAGCACGGCGCTGCAATCCGGCGCGACGCGCAACAACCCCGCGCCACCAGCACGGCGCTGCAATCCGGCGCGACGCGCAACAACCCCGCGCCACCAGCACGGCGCTGCGATCCGGTCCGAAGCAACCGTGCCTCAGCCCGAGTTCGGCACTGCGACTCAGCGCGCAACAACCTGCGCGGCCCGGCGCGGCCCCAGCGGGACCGTCCGCCGCGCAGGCGCAGGACTCAGCTCATCGAAAACCTCGGCATCCCCTCCCCGACCGAAACCCCTACCGAAACCCCTACCGTCCTCCGCTCAGGACTCCACCGCGATCAGTGTGAACGGCACCCCTTGGTCGTCCAGTACCTGGGCCATTCGCCCGTACGGTGAGTCCTGCGGCTCGGTCATCCGGCGGCCGCCAAGGGACTCCGCTTTCGCCAGCGCCTCGTCGGTGTCCGTCACTCCGAAGTAGACTGACCAGTGCGGCGGCACCTGCGCCGGGACCTCCGGCGGCAGCTGTCCCAGCCCGCCGACCGTCCGGTCGTCCACGTTCAGCGCCGCGTAGACGAAGCCGTCTGCGGACAGGTCGTCGAAGCGGTAGCCGAACACTCGGCCGTAAAAACCTTTCGCCGAGTCGAAGTCGCGTGTCATGCACTCGTTCCAGACCAGCGTGCCCGGCACGTTCGCGATTCCCGCGCCGATGTGCCCCTTCGCCTGCCAGAGGCCGAACGCCGCGCCCGTCGGGTCGGCCGCGATCGCCACCCGGCCCGAATCGCCGACATCGCCGGGCGGCAACAGCACCTGACCGCCTGCCTCGCCGATCTTCGCGGTCGGCCCGTTACCACCCGCGGTGGACGACCAGGGCGCGGCGTGGACGACGTACCTGGCGGTCGCCGACGTCGACACAAAAACGGGTCAGCCGAGAACGGCGTACACGATCACGTTGTCCCGATAACTGCGCGCCGCCCGGTCGAACTCGCCGCCGCAGGTGATGAGCCGCAGCTCCGGGCCGGCCGTGTCGCCGTACACCGCGGCCGTCGGGAAGTCCGCCTTCGCCACCCGCTCCACGCGGGTCACCACGAAACCCGCCCGCGAACCGTCCACACGCGACACCTCCACCCGGTCACCGGGCGAGAGTTCCTCCAACCGCGCGAAAATCCCCGGCCGCCGGTTGCCGTCGACGTGCCCGAGCACCACCGCGGGCCCGCGCTCCCCCGGCGCCGGGCCGTGTGAATACCAGCCCGCCTGCTCTGGCGAAGTCACCGGCGGCGTCTCCACCGTCCCGTCCTCGTTGAGCCCCAACGGGATCAGCGTCGAGCGCGCCCCGATCGCCGGGATCTCCACGGCAGCGGGAGCCGCGACCGGCCGGGCCTGCTCCGGCGATGCGGCGCAACCGCACAGCAGGAGCAGGCCCACCACCGCGGCGAACGCCGCCCGGATCACGGCGCCAGCGACCCGTCACCGGTCTGCGGCGCGCCCCGCGGCACGACCCGCGTCTGCCCCGGGCTCTGGTCCGCCTTGCCCGGCGCGGCCGACGAATCCCGCTCGAGCACGGTGAAGTAGACGGTCACCGGTTCCCCACCGCAGTGGAACGACACCGGATAGGAGCCTTCCGGCACGTCGCGGATCACCGTCTCGGCGAACAACGCCCACGGCTGATGACCCTCCGCGTTCGCCGCAAGCGGTTGCGTCACCCGCAGGGCTCGAGTGGTGAGTGGACTGGCTTCGGCGTCGCACGCGGCGGCGACCGAGACCTGCTCGCCGGCGTGCCCGCTGTACGCGGACAGCTTCAACCAGACGGGCATCGGCGCCGAAGTGGTCTCCTCCGCCGAGCTGGTTTCCTCCGGCGAAGTGGTGGTGGTCTGCGCGAACGCCGGCGTGGCGGCGACCAGGGTCGCGAAGAAGCCGGCGGCGATGGCGGTTGTTCTCATGGCGGCCTCACGGCGGTAGAGCTGATGGCCCTTAAGGCGCGCCGCCGGGTGCCGGGGTTGGCCCCCGACACCCAACCGTGACGTCAGTCCAGGTCGTCGTGCCGCATCAGCTGCCGCGCGGCCTCCGTGATGGAGCCGGACAGCGACGGGTACACCGCGAAGGTGAGCGCCAGGTGGTCGACCGTCAGCTGGTTCTGCACCGCCAGCGCGATCGGCAGGATCAGCTCGCTCGCCGTCGGCGCCACGACCACGCCGCCGACGATCACACCGGTCGCCGGACGGCAGAACAGCTTCACGAAACCGCGGCGCAGCCCCTCCATCTTGGCCCGCGCGTTGGTCGCCAGCGGCAGCATGATGGTCCGGGCAGGCACCTCGCCGGAGTCGATCGCGCTCTGGCTGATGCCGACGGTCGCGATCTCCGGGTGGGTGAACACGTTCGCGGCGACCGTCTTCAGCTTGATCGGCGCGACGCCCTCGCCGAGCGCGTGCCACATCGCGATCCGGCCCTGCATGCTGGCCACCGACGCGAGCATCAGCACACCGGTGCAGTCGCCGGCCGCGTAGATGCCGGGGACGCTGGTGCGGGACACGCGGTCGACCGTGATGAACCCGCCGGGGCCGGGCTCGATGCCGACCCGCTCCAGGCCGATGTCCTTGGTGTTGGGCACCGAGCCGACGGTCATCAGCGCGTGGGTGCCCTCGATGACGCGGCCGTCCTGCAGGTGGACCTCGACGCCCTTCTCGGTGCGCTCGACCCGCTCCGCGCGCGCATGCTTGACGACGGTGTTGCCGCGCTGGGCGAACACCTCCTCCAGCACGGCGGCGGCGTCCGCGTCCTCGTGCGGCAGGACGCGGTCGCGGCTGGAGACGAGGGTGACCTTGACGCCCATCTCGGTGTAGGCGGACGCGAACTCGGCGCCGGTCACGCCGGACCCGACCACGACCAGGTGCTCGGGCAGTTCCGGCAGGTCGTAGAGCTGACGCCAGTCGAGGATGCGCTCGCCGTCGGGCACCGCGCCCGGCAGCACGCGCGGGGTGGCGCCGGTGGCGATCAGGACGACGTCGGCGTCGAGCACGTCGACGTCGCCGGTGGCCTTCGTGACGCGCACCTTGTGGGTGGCCAGGCCGGGCTCGTCGTCGTCGAACCGGCCCTCGCCGGTGAGGACTTTCACACCTTCGCGCTGCACGCGGGCGCGGATGTCGGCGGACTGGGCGAGCGCGAGGCCCTTGACCCGGCCGTGCACGGTGCGCAGGTCGACGCTCGTGTCGGCCATGTCGGTGATGATCCCCAGCTCACCGAGGCCGTGCATGTTCGCGCGGGCGCCGGAGGAGGCGATGAACGTCTTCGACGGGACGCAGTCGTAGAGCACGCACGCGCCGCCGAGCCCGTCCTTCTCGACGATCGTGACGTCGGCGCCGTGCTGTGCGGCCACCAGCGCCGCCTCGTAGCCCGCCGGTCCGCCGCCCATGATCACGATCCTGGTCACGTGGTCTCCTCCTCCTTACGCGCACCTCATCCACAACCTTAGGCCGCGACACCTGGAGTACGTCCGGTCGGGTGAGCGATGGGCGGCTAGGCTGTGCGCGTGCCGTTGTATGCCGCCTACGGGTCCAACATGGATCCGAATCAGATGATGGAGCGGGCGCCGCATTCGCCCATGGCCGGCACGGGCTGGCTGGAGGGGTGGCGGCTGACCTTCGGAGGCGAGGACCTCGGCTGGGAAGGCGCCCTGGCGACCATCGTCGAAGACCCGGGCTCCCGGGTCTTCGTCGTGCTGTACGACGTGACGCCGCTGGACGAGGCCCGGCTGGACAGCTGGGAAGGCGGCGAGCTGGGCATGCACAACAAGATCCGGCTCCGCGTGCAGACGATGGACGGCTCCGCGCTGGCCTGGCTGTACGTGCTGGACGCCTACGAGGGCGGTCTGCCGTCGGCCCGGTACCTGGGCGTGCTCGCCGACGCCGCCGAGGCCGCGGGCGCGCCGACGGACTACGTGGACGACCTGCGCACCCGCCCCTGCCGCGGTATCACATCCTGACCCCGGCTTGTCCACAACCCCTGTGGACAACCGCCGGCCCTGTGGACAAGCGAAGGCCGGCGAGCGTCACCCAGACGCTCGCCGGCCTTGTTCGTGCTGGTCAGGCCAGGGCGGCCAGCGCGGTGTGGACCAGGACGCGGACGCCGACGTGCAGCGCGCGCTCGTCCAGTTCGAAGGTGGGGCGGTGCAGGTCGCGCTGGTCGCCTTCGCCGGACCACACCCCGAGGCGGCAGAAGGCGCCCGGCACGTGCTCCAGGTACCAGGCGAAGTCCTCGCCGCCCGACGACTGTTCGGTACCGGTCACCGCATCGTCGCCGAGGGCCGCCTCGATTCCGGCGCGCAGCAGCGCCGTGCTGTCCTCGTCGCCGACGACCGGCGGCACCCCGCGGCGGTAGTCCAGCTCGAAACCGACCCCGTAGGGCGTCAGCAGCGACTCCACCGACGAGCGGACGAGCGGCTCCAGCGCCTTCCACACCTCGTGTTCGGCCGTCCGCAGCGTGCCCCGCAGCACGCCCTCCTCGGGCACCGCGTTGGCGGCCTGCCCGGCGTGCACCGCGCCCCACACCAGCACGGTGCCGGAGCGCGGGTCGACCCGCCGGGACAGCAGCGACGGCAGCGAGGTGATCGCGACACCCAGCGCGTGCACCAGGTCGGCGGTCAGGTGCGGCCGGGACGTGTGCCCGCCGGGCGAGGTCAGCCGCAGCTCGATGAGGTCGGCGGCCGACGTCAGCGCGCCGACGCGGGTGCCGATCTTGCCGACCTCGACCCGCGGGTCGCAGTGCAGGCCGAAGATCCGGTCGACGCCGTCGAGACCACCCGCGGTGATCACGTCGAGCGCGCCGCCGGGCATGACCTCCTCGGCCGGCTGGAAGATCAGCCGCACGCGGCCGGGCAGCTCGGGCGCCGACGCGAGGGCCTTGGCCGCGCCGAGCAGGATCGCGGTGTGCGCGTCGTGCCCGCAGGCGTGCGCCGCGCCGTCCACCGTCGACGAGTAGGGCAGGCCGGTCGCCTCGGTGAGCGGCAGCGCGTCGATGTCGGCCCGCAGCGCGACGCAGCGGTCACCCGATCCGACGTCGCACACCACACCGGTGCCGCCGGGCAGGATCTCCGGGCTGAGACCGGCCGAGCGCAGGATGTCGCAGATCAGCTCGGTGGTCGCGAACTCGTGACGCGCCAGTTCCGGGTGGGCGTGGATGTGGCGGCGCCAGGCGACCAGGTCCGTACCGCCGCGCTCGAGCCACTCGTCCAGCCAGAAGGGGCCCCGGCCCGCACCGAGATCGGTCACGGGAGCCATGCTGACGCCGTCCGCCGTGATCAGCGCGTCCGACGCCTCGAACGAGGTAGGGCGACCACCGTGATCACCGGGCACCTCCGGGCGGGAGTCCAGCACGGTCACGCCGCACCTCCATACACACCGAGAACTACGTAACCCATTTGACGCAATCCTGCACCATGCAAGGAGCAATCTTCGAACCGGATCTCACGCTGGGCGACGGCCGGTAGTGGATCTGCGGCGAGCGGCACTACGGAATACGGCGTAACCGAATGCGCCGCGTGTGGTCAGCTGGAGGCCTTGCGCTTCTTGCGCCGCACGCTCCGTCCCCAGAGGACGATGGCGGCGAGCACGGCGGCGAGCACCCCGACGATGATCTTGTTCTTCGTCTTCTCCTGGTTGGCCTTGCTGTTCTCGTCGGGGTTGATGCGCGGCCCGGGGTCCGTGGTCTGCTGCGCCACCACGTCGGCGGCGACGTGCACGGCCACCGGCGCGGCGAGCGCGGGCGCGGTGGGCACGGCGAACGTGACCATCGTCGTCAGCATCAGACCCGCCAGCACGGCACGCACCTTGACCATGCTGCCCAGTGTGCCGGTTCGGTTACCCGTCAACAAGGAGACTCACGCGGAGAAGGCGTCCAAGATCTTCTGCGCGGCCAGCGTGGCGGTGAGCCTGCCCTCCCGGACGTCCTCCTCGACCTCGGGTACCAGCGCTTTCACGCCCGGGTGCTCGGCGAGGCGGGCCTGCAGCTGTTCGCGCACCATGGCCCAGGTCCAGTCGACCTGCTGCTGCTTGCGCTTGCGGTCCAGCTCGCCGGATCCCGCCAGCGTTTCCCGGTGCCGCTCGATCTGCTGCCACACCGTGTCCAGGCCGATGTCGTTGAGCCCGCTGCAGGTCAGCACCGGCGGCGTCCACGCCGCGTCCGGGCCGTAGATCATCCGCAGCGCCCCGGCCAGCTCCCGCGCGGCGCGCTTGGCGTCGCGCTCGTGCTCGCCGTCGGCCTTGTTCACCGCGATCACGTCGGCGAGCTCCAGCACGCCCTTCTTGATGCCCTGCAACTGGTCGCCGGTGCGGGCCAGCGTCAGGAACAGGAAGCAGTCGACCATGTTCGCCACGGTCACCTCGGACTGCCCGACGCCGACGGTCTCGACCAGCACGACGTCGTACCCGGCGGCCTCCATCAGCACGATCGTCTCGCGGGTGGCGCGGGCGACGCCGCCGAGCGTGCCGGACGTCGGCGACGGCCGGATGAACGCGGCCGGGTCGTTGGCCAGCCGCGCCATGCGGGTCTTGTCGCCGAGGATGCTGCCGCCGGTCCGGGTCGACGACGGGTCCACGGCCAGCACCGCGACCCGGTGGCCGGACTCGGTCAGGTCGGTGCCGAGCTGGTCGATGAAGGTCGACTTGCCGACCCCGGGCACGCCGGTGATCCCGACGCGCCGCGCGCCACCGGCGTGCGGCAGCAGCTCGACCAGCAGCTCCTGGGCGAGCTGCCGGTGGTCCGGCCGCTGGGACTCGACCAGCGTGATCGCCCTGGACAGGGTGCCGCGGTCGCCCGCGAGCACACCCTTGGCGTAGGCACCGACGTCGATCTTGCGCGGCAAGGGCTCAGGACTCCCGCTGCTCGAGCTGGTCGAGCAGGTCCAGCGCGGCGTCCGCGATGACCGTGCCCGGCCCGAAGATCGCCGACGCGCCCGCGGCGCGCAGCTCGTCGTAGTCCTGCGGCGGGATGACGCCGCCGCACACGATCATGATGTCCTCGCGCCCGAGCTGGGCCAGCTCCTCACGCAGCGCGGGCACCAGCGACAGGTGACCGGCGGCCAGCGAGGACACGCCGACGACGTGCACGTCCGCCTCGATCGCCTGGCGCGCGACCTCGGCCGGCGTGGAGAACAGCGGGCCCACGTCGACGTCGAAGCCGAGGTCGGCGAACGCCGTGGCGATCACCTTCTGGCCGCGGTCGTGCCCGTCCTGCCCCATCTTGGCGACGAGGATGCGCGGACGGCGCCCCTCGGCCTCGGCGAACGCCTCGACCCGCGCGCGTGCCTTCTCCACGTTCCCGGATTTCCCGACCTCGTCGCGGTACACCCCGGAGATCGTACGAATCTGCCCGGCGTGGCGACCCCACACCTTCTCCAGCGCGTCGGAGATCTCCCCGACCGTCGCCTTGGCGCGGGCCGCGTCGACGGCCAGCTCCAGCAGGTTGCCCGAGCCTTCCGCGGCCGCGGTGAGACGGCGCAGCGCGTCCTGCGTGGCGTCCTCGTCGCGCTCCTCGCGCAGCCGCCGCAGCTTCTCCAGCTGCTGGGCGCGCACCCCGGCGTTGTCCACCTTGAGCACGTCGATCTGCTGGTCGTCGACCACCTGGTACTTGTTCACGCCGATCACCGGCTGGCGGCCGGAGTCGATCCGCGCCTGGGTGCGGGCCGCGGCCTCCTCGATGCGCAGCTTCGGGATGCCGGCGTCGATCGCGCGGGCCATGCCGCCCGCCGACTCGACCTCGCTGATGTGGCCCCACGCCTTGCGCGCCAGGTCGTAGGTCAGCTTCTCGACGAACGCGCTGCCGCCCCACGGGTCGATCACGCGCGTGGTGCCGGACTCCTGCTGCAGCAGCAGCTGGGTGTTGCGGGCGATGCGCGCGGAGAAGTCGGTGGGCAGGGCCAGCGCCTCGTCGAGTGCGTTGGTGTGCAGCGACTGCGTGTGCCCCTGGGTCGCGGCCATCGCCTCGACGCAGGTGCGGATGACGTTGTTGAACACGTCCTGCGCGGTCAGCGACCAACCGCTGGTCTGGCTGTGCGTGCGCAGGGACAGCGATTTCTCGGACTTGGGCTCGAACTGCTTGACCAGCTTCGCCCACAGCAGCCGGGCCGCCCGCAGCTTGGCGACCTCCATGAAGAAGTTCATGCCGATCGCCCAGAAGAAGGACAGGCGCGGCGCGAACTTGTCGACCTCCAGGCCCGCGTCGATCCCGGCGCGGATGTACTCGACGCCGTCGGCCAGCGTGTACGCCAGCTCCAGGTCGGCGGTCGCCCCGGCCTCCTGCATGTGGTAGCCGGAGATGGAGATCGAGTTGAACCGCGGCATCCGCTGCGAGGTGTACGCGAAGATGTCGGAGATGATCCGCATCGACGGCTGCGGCGGGTAGATGTAGGTGTTGCGGACCATGAACTCCTTGAGGATGTCGTTCTGGATGGTCCCGGCCAGTTGCTCGGGCCGCACGCCCTGCTCCTCGGCCGCCACGATGTAGAGCGCCATGACGGGCAGCACCGCGCCGTTCATGGTCATCGACACGCTCATCTTGTCCAGCGGGATGCCGTCGAACAGCTGCCGCATGTCGTAGATGGAGTCGATCGCCACGCCCGCCATGCCGACGTCACCGGCGACGCGCGGGTGGTCGGAGTCGTAGCCGCGGTGGGTGGCCAGGTCGAAGGCGACCGACAGGCCCTTCTGCCCGGCCGCGAGGTTGCGGCGGTAGAAGGCGTTGGACTCGGACGCGGTGGAGAACCCGGCGTACTGGCGGATCGTCCACGGCTGGTTGACGTACATCGTCGGGTACGGGCCGCGCAGGAACGGCGCGATGCCCGGGTACGTGCGCAGGAAGTCCAGACCGGCGGTGTCCTCGGCGGTGTAGAGCGGCTTGATGCCGATGCCCTCGGGGGTTTCCCAGGTCAGGGCGTCGGCGCCCTTGCCGGTGCTCGAGTGGAGCGCCTCGGCCCAGCCGGTCTGACTGCCCGAGTCGGGGATGCCGAGTTCGACGTCGGTGAAGTCGGGGATGGCCATCACTTCACTCCCAGCGTGTCGAGGATGGCGGCCAGGGCAGCGAGGGCGTCGCAGCCCGCGTGCACGTACGTGTCGACGCCCGGGTACTGCCCCTTGCCCGCGAGGATCACCCGCCTGGCGCCGGCTTCCTTGAGCTGCTTCGCGGTGTCCGCCGCGTGCTCGGCGTAGAGCTTGTCGGTGCCGCACAGGCAGGCGACCGTCGCGCCGCTCTCGCGGAAGGCGGCGACCACGTCCTCGACCGCGCCCGGGTTGAGCGGTTCGATGCCGCCGGCCTGGAGGAGGTTGGACGCGAAGGTCGCGCGGGCGGTGTGCGCGGCGACCGGGCCGAGCGTGGCGAGGAAGACCTTCGGCCGCTCACCCGTCTCGGCGAGGTGCGCGTCGGAGCGGTCCCGCAGCTCCTCGTAGGCCTGCGCGTACCGCACGCGCGGCAGCCCGCCCTCGTCTACAACGGACGGATCCGGGGTGCGCTCGACCGGTTTCTCGTGCAGGTCCGGGAACTCGCTGACACCGGTGATCGGGTCCTTGCGGGTGGCCAGGCGCTTCTGCCGCGCCGCCCAGGTCTCCGCGAGCCGGGCGGCGAGCGCGCCGGAGTCCAGCACCGCCTCGATGCCGCCCTGCCGCTCGATCTCGGTGAACTCGCGCCAGGCCGCGTTGGCCAGCGCGTCGGTCAGGTTCTCCACGTACCAGGAGCCGCCCGCCGGGTCGATCACGCCGCACAGCTTCGATTCCTCCAGCAGGATCGACTGGGTGTTGCGGGCGATCCGGCGGGAGAAGGAGTCGGGCAGCCCGATCGCGAAGTCGAACGGCAGGACGGTGACCGCGTCCGCGCCGCCGACACCGGCGGCAAAGCAGGCGACGGTGCTGCGCAGCATGTTCACCCACGGGTCGCGGCGGGTGAACATCGCGGGCGAGGTGACGGCGTGCTGGCGCATGCCGCGGCCTGCGGTCGCGCCGGACACCTCGCACACCCGCGCCCACAGGCGGCGGGCGGCGCGCAGCTTGGCGATGGTGAGGAACTGGTCGGCGGTCGCGGCGAAGCGGAACTCGAGCTGGTCGGCGGCCGCGTCCACGCTCAGCCGGGCGTCGGTGAGGGCACGCAGGTAGGCCACCCCGGCGGCGATGGCGGCGCCGAGTTCCTGCGCGTCGGAACCGCCCGCCTCGTGGTAGGGCAGGGCGTTGACGACCAGCGTGCGCAGCTTCGGGTACTTGGCGGACAGGCGGGCCGCGAGCGCGGCGGCGGGGGCGGTGTCGTGCGGCCGGCCGGTGCGGGCACGCAGGGCGATCGGGTCGGCGCCGATGGTCCCGGTGACCTCGCTGTCCGGGATGTTCTTTTCGGCGAGCAGCCCGAGCAGCGCGTCGGCGGCGGCCTCGTAGTCGGCGCCGGGGTCGAGCACGATCGGCGCGAGGTCGAGGTAGACCTCGTTGAGCGCGTCGGCGAGGGCGTCCAGTGGCAGTGCGTCACCACCGACGCGCAGCCACACCGAGGAGGCGCCGTTCTCCAGGTCGGCGAGGACGGCCTTGTTGGTCTCGGCCGCGTCGGCGCCGCCGTGCAGGACGCGCACGTCCCAGCCGATGCCGACGTTGCCTTCGGCCCGCGCGCCCCGCACGTACGGGGGCAGGCCGGGGAACCCGGCGGGCGCGGTGGCATCGTCCGCCGTGTAGAGCGGCTGGATCTCGATGCCGTCGTAGGTCTTGCTGGTCAGGAGGCTTTCCGGGGCGCCGTCGAAGTCCTCCGGCAGCACTCCGCTCTTCGTCAGCACCCCCGCCACGAGGCGTTGCCAGTCCTCGTGCCGCGGCGTCCCGAACTCGGCGGCGAGGGCCAGCTCGTCCGGTGAATCCGGGGTGGGCGCCGTTGTCCCAGCCTGAGTCATAGGTCTGATGGTAGGGGGCGGGCAAGGGGCGCGATTGTGACTCTGCTCGCGGCCCGGCAGCGCCCGCAGTCACCGAGCGCGCATCCGCAACAATGGTGCCGTGGCGAGTTCGAGCGAGGAGACCAGGGTGGTGGCCGGGCGGTACCGGCTGCGCTCCGTGCTGGGCTCCGGCTCGATGGGCACGGTGTGGTCGGCCTACGACGAGTTCCTGCACCGGCCGGTCGCGGTGAAGGAGATCCTGCTGCCGCCCGGGGTCACCGCGGGCCAGGCGAACGAGCTGCGGGAGCGGACGCTGCGCGAGGCCAGGGCCATCGCCGTGCTGTCTCACCCGAACGTGATCACCCTGCACGACGTCGCACGTCAGGACGGCGAGCCGTTCGTCGTGATGGAGCTGCTGCCGTCGCACAGCCTCGCCGAGCTGATCCGCGACCACGGGCCGCTGTCGGTCGAGCAGGCCGCCGCGGTGGGTGACGCGGTGGCCGCGGCGCTGGGGGCCGCGCACAACGCGGGCATCACGCACCGTGACGTGAAGCCGGGGAACGTGCTGGTCGCGGAGGACGGGCGGATCAAGCTCACCGACTTCGGCATCGCCCGGAACGTGTCGGACGCGTCGATGACCCGCACCGGGATGACGCTGGGTTCGCCGGCGTACATCGCCCCGGAGGTGGCTTCCGGCAAAGCCGTCACCCCGGCCGCGGACCTGTGGGGTCTGGGCGCGACGTTGTTCTGCGCGGTGGAGGGCCACCCGCCGTACGACGCGGACGGCGACCCGCTGGAGACGATCGGGAAGGTCGTGAAGGGCGAGGTGCCGCGGCCGTCGCCTGGTCCGCTCGCGCCGTTGATCACCGCGTTGATGGCGAAGGAGCCGCGGGACCGGTTGCCGCTGGCGCAGGTGCGGCGGCAGTTGTACCCGATACTGGAGAAGGCGCCGCGGGTCCTGTTCGGACCGGAGATGTTCGCCGCGGCGAGCGGTCAGCGCGAGGAGGCCACCGACACGCGGGAGATCTCGGCGAGCCCAGTGCTGGAGGACGGTGCCGCGGAGGCGAGCGGTGAGCTGGCGGCCGATCCCGGTCCCCTGCCGTTCGGCCCGCCCCGCGCGGAGGCGAGCAACGAGCTGGCCGCCGATCCCGGGCCGTTGCCGTTCGGGCAGCCTCGTCCGGCCGACACGCTGGCCGCGCCCCGCCCGGCTGCCACGCTGGCCGCACCGGCCGCGGCCGGCCGGAGCACGACGGCGACGGTGTTGCTGGTGGTGGCTTCGCTGGTGTTGTTCGTGGCCGCCGCGTTCGGCGGTTTCGTCGCGGCGCGGGTGATCGGGGCGCAGCCGGTGGCGCCCCCGTCGCGGGACGAGACGTCCGCGCCGTCGGTCCCGCAGCCCACGGTCTTCGAGCGGCGCACGGGCGAGGCGTCGAGCGTCAAGGGAGCCCAGGACGGCACCTTCACGGTCGACGTGCCTGCCGACTGGACGCGGTTCACGAGCTCCCAGGCCGGCGACGACCTGCCCCTGTCGACGCTGGTGCAGTTCGTCTCCGCGGACGGCTCGCAGATGCTGGCGGTGAACCACTTCCCGAAGTACTTCCCCGGCAACGACATCGCCGACTACGTCAAGGCGCTGGAGAAGAGCCGCTCGAACGGCGAGTTCAAGCTGGTCAACCAGGCGAAGCTGGCCGAGCAGGACGGCCTGACGATGATGTACCGGACCATCGACAGGGCCCCGGCGGGATCCGTGAGCCGCACGACGTACGCGAAGGTGTTCAAGCAGGGCACCAGCCTCTGGGCGGTGAGCGTGACGGTGCCGACGGAACAGGAAGAGACCGCGAAGACCGCGCTCTACGACCGCATCCTGCCCACCTTCCAGGTGACCGGCTAGGCACGTCGGACACAACCGCCACCCGGCAACGCAAGAAGACCGACTACCCCAACCAGACCTCCCCCGCCCCCGATCCACAGCCGATCTTTAGTCGCCGACCAGCCGTGTCAAGGCACGCTTTCCCGCCTTGACACG
>NZ_JBEXTX010000137.1:0-18107 GCF_040614175.1 Amycolatopsis sp. NPDC006131 | reverse complement strand
ATAGTTCATCCGGCACCAACCGCAGCGACAACCGATCAACCACAGCCAAGATCATCGCTCACCAGCGGTCGATCACCACGTAAGACACGCTCTAAGTCACCACGCCCCACAAGCCCAGATCATCTCAGACCTTGATCCACTTCTGAAACAGGCCCTAGATCGCGATCTCCGGGCGCCGTCGGGCGACGTGATCCCGGCACCGCGAGTACGACACCTCGCCTGCATCGTGCTCGTCGACCGGGCTGGCGCTGCGTGTGGTGCGTCGGGGTCCTCGCGGAGCATCGTGTCGATGACCGGCTTGAACTCCGCAACCGGCGCACCACCCGCACCGGCGTCTTCCGCTCCGGTGGCAATGGTCACTGCGGGTGCGCGGCCGCCCGCGAGCGCCGGCGGATTCAGGTTGTGGCCCGTGCTCCTGCCGGGGCTTGCGCCAGTTGTGCTGCCAGCCGGAAGGATTCCACGACCTCGTCTTCCTCGATCCGGAAGGGCACCAGGTGCAGCACGGGAGAACCGGGATAGCCGGCGTAGCGGCGTAGCTGATCCCGGCATTCCGCCACCGTTCCGGCAATGCAGAAGCGGTCGATCATCTCGTCGGTGATCGCGGCTTCGGCCCGCTCCATCGCCCGCTCCCGGGCGAGCCCGGCGATCCGCTCGGCGAGCGCCCCGAAACCCTCTTCGGCATAGACGCGGCGGTAATGCGGATACTGGGTGAGATAGACCAGGCTCCGCCGGGCCAGCGCTCTGGCCCGTTCGGAGTCGTTCGACACGCAGCAGGTCAGGTAGTACCAGAGGGCGACCTCGTTCGGGTCGCGGTCGGCACGATCCGCACCGATGGCGATCCGTTTCTTCGTCTCCTCCATGGACCGTGGCGAATGCAGTGAGCCGACGATGATCCCGTCGGCGAGTTCGCCGGCCAGTTCCTGCATCCGCGGGCCGATCGCCGCAAGGTGGATCGGCACGCCGACCGCCTGCTCGGCGAAGGGCAACCGGTACTTGCGGACCCGGAAGATCTCACCTTCGTAGCTGAACGGCCCGTGCTCCGGCGAACCGAGCACGCCCCGCACGACCTCGATGAACTCTCTCGTCCGCCGCAGCGGCCGCTCGTACGGCACGCCGAACCACCGTTCCACGACGAATCCCGCGCCCAGCCCCAGGCCGAGGGTGAACCGGCCGGCACCCAGCTCCTGCAACTGGGCCGCCTGCTGGGCGGTGACCACCGGATTGACCGGGTAGATCTGCGAGATGGCCGAGCCCACACCGATCCGGCTCGTGGCCGCGAGCGTCGCGGTCATCGGCACCACCGGTTCCCGCCAGGCCTCCCCGAAGCAGACCCGGTGGTAGCCGGCGTCTTCCAACCGCCGCGCCAGGCCGACCAGCTCGGCGAGCGGCGTCCGGCTGAAGATCAACGACGCGGACAACTCCGGCTCAGGCATCGATGGCCACCTCGTTCCGCCGATCCCAGGCATCGGCCAGATCGTCCGCGGCCTTCCTGGTGACCACGCCCCGGTTGGTCTTTCCGTTGGCCAGCTTGGGCAATGGGGTGTGCACCAGCCGGAGGTAGCGGGGCACCTTCCAGTCCGACAGGTGCCGGGCACACCACCGCACGATCTCCGCCTCGCTCAGCGAGCAGCCTTCGCGTACCACCACGGTGGCGCACACCTCCTCGGTGTAGATCTCGTCGGCGACACCGCAGACGACGCATTCCTCCACGGCGGGATGTTCCATGATGGTGAACTCGACCTCCTCCCCGGCGATGTTCTCGCCACCACGCTTGATGACGTTTTTCAGCCGTCCGTGGAAATACGCCTGACCCGCTTCGTCCATGGCACACAGATCCCCGCTGTGCACCCAGCCATCGCGCAGTGTCGAGGCGGTGTTGCGCTCGTCCCGGTAGTACTCGATCATCGCGTGCGGATGCCGGAAACACAGCTCTCCCGGCTCTCCCGGAGGGAGTTCGTCCCCGGCGGGGTCGACGATCTTGATCTCCGCGTCGTCCGGCATCGGGCGGCCGATGAGCTTGGGCCGGTAGGAGTCGTATCCGGCCGGGGTCAGCGTGCCCATCCCCGAGGTCTCCGTCATCGCCCAGGTCGTGCAGATGTCCACCCCGAACCTGGTGCAGAACTCCTCGGACCGCACATGCGAGAAGATCAGCCGGAGCGGGTTGTCCCGGTCGCGGGGTGCGGGGGCCGCGGTCATCAGGATCGAGATCTGGGCCGGCATCAGCAGGGTGATCGTGCCGCCCGAGTCCCGGACCTGCTGCCAGAACGCGGTCCGGCTGAACTGCGGGACGAGGGTGAACGCACAACCCGCGGCGATGGCCGGGGCGAGCATCATATGGGAGGCCGCGGTGTGGAACAGCGGCAGCGCGGAGAAGACGTTGTCCTCGCCGGTGATCGACAACCGGTTCGCGATCGCGTGACCGGCGCTGGCGAAACCGGCGGACGGCTGAATCACGCCCTTGGGCCGACCGGTACTGCCGGAGGTGTAGCGGATCGACATCGGTGCCAAGGGATCGAGATCGGGTGCCGGCGGCCGCTGGTTCTCGCCGGTGTCCAGGCCGGCCGTATCCCCGTCGAAGACGAAGACCCGGATGTCCCGCGCACCGATACCGCCGCCCTCGGTGAGGATGCGCTGCCCGGCCGCGTCCAGAATCAGGTGCGAGGGCTCGGCGTGCTCCAGGATGTAGGTCATCTCCGGGTAGGTCAGCCCGGCGATCATCGGCACGGTGACCGCGCCCAGCTTCTGCGCCGCCAGCTCCACCCGCAGCAGGTCCAGGCCGTTGGGCAGGTGATACGCGAGCCGGCTGCCCTGACGCACCCCGGCCGCCAGCAACCCGTGAGCCAGCGAGTTCAGCGAGTGGTCGAATTCCGCGTAGGTCTGCCGCGTTCCCTCGTACACGAGAAAATCCGCGGATGGGGTCGCGTCGACCCGGCGTTCCCAGAAGGACCTGAAGGTCTCCTCGGTCTGCGGCATCACTTCACCTGCTTTCTCTCGTTGCGGTCACCGCACGGACCGGGTACGCCGGCCGGGCGGTGGGCGATCGGTTCTCTGCCCGGCTGCACCACCCAGAGCGCCCCGGTTCGGCGGCGGACCAGGCATGCTCGACGGCGGCTGCGGCATCGTCCGCGCTGATCAGCGGGAAGCCGTCCGCGAAGAAGGCGGCACGCATCCCGGCGATCAGCGGGGTGTCGGCGAAACCGGCCGTAGTGGTGGGCCGCGGCCCGTAGCGCGCGCTCGTTGTCTCCGGGTCCGTGACGTCGCCGAGCACGGCGACGGCGTCGAGCAGGCCGGCCAACCGCCGGACCGGGCCGGCTTCCCGGTCCACCAGTACCAGCCGCACCCCACGCGCGCTCAGGCGTCGCGCGGTCGCCGCACCGATGCCGGAACCGGCGCCGGTCACGATCGGCACCCGCCGCTCGGTCATCGCCGGGCACCCACGCCGCGGACCGCGCCGAGGCGTTCCAGCCGCTCGATGTCGGCGTCGGCATACCCCGCGGCGGCGAGCACCGCCGTGGTGTGCTCGCCCGGATACGGGGCCACCCCCACCTGCCCGGCCGGGGTGCGATCGAACCGCGGTGCCGGGTTCGGCTGCACGAACCCGGCGGTCTCGTCGAACACCACCCGCCGCTGGTTGTGCACGTCGCCGCTCGCCTCGGTCAGCGACAGCACCGGCGCCACGCACGCGTCCCCCGAGCCGAACCGAGCCGCCCACTCCTGCCTGGTGGCACTGGCGAAGATCTCGGTGAGTCGCCGCCGGATCGCCGGCCACCGCGAAGGGTCCGTCCGCCCGGGGCCGAAAACGGGGTCATCGGACACGCCGAGCCCGTCGACCAGTTCGGCGAAGAACTTGTCCTCCAGCGCACCGACCGCCACGTACTCGCCGTCCGCGCAGCGGTAGACGTCGTAATAGGGGCAACCGGAATCCAGGAGGTTCTCGCCGCGCCGGGTGGACCAGCGTCCGTCGGCGAGCATGCCGTGCATCATCGCGGTGAGCACGGCGGCGCCGTCCACGATCGCGGCGTCGATCACCTGGCCCTTACCACTGGTCCTGGCCTCCAGCAGCGCGCAGACGATGCCGAACGCCAGCAGCATCCCGCCGCCGCCGAAGTCGCCCACCACGTTCAGTGGCGGTACCGGCCCGCCGCTGTCGCGGCCGATCGGGTGCAGCGCGCCGGCCACGGCCAGGTAGGTGATGTCGTGCCCGGCCTGCTGGGCATAGGGACCGTCCTGGCCCCAGCCGGTCATCCGGCCGTAGACCAGCGCGGGATTGCGGGCGTGGCAGTCCTTCGGCCCGATCCCGAGCCGTTCGGCGACCCCGGGCCGAAACCCCTCGAACATCGCATCAGCGGTCTCAGCCAGGCGCAGCACGGTGGCCACGCCTTCCGGGTGCTTGAGGTCCACCGCGATGGATTGCCTGCCCCGGTTGAGGATTTCGTGACGGGCCCGCGGGTCGGGCGGCTCGGTGACCGCGTCCGCGCGGTCCACGCGGATCACCCGGGCGCCCATGTCGGCCAGCATCATGCCGCAGAAGGGCCCCGGCCCGATTCCGGCGATCTCCAGCACGGTCACGTCGGCAAGCGGCCCCGCCATAACGCTCCTCACAGTCGCTCGATGATCGTGGCGTTGGCCATGCCGCCGGCTTCGCACATGGTCTGCAGGCCGAACCGGGCGTCGAGACGTTCCAGCGTCTCGATCAGAGTGGAGGCGATGCGGACACCGGACGCGCCGAGCGGATGGCCGAGGGCGATCGCCCCGCCGTGCCTGTTCAGCTTGTCTTCGGGCACCTCGAACTCACGTCGCCAGGCCAGCGGTACGCAGGCGAACGCTTCGTTGACCTCGAACGCGTCGATGTCCCGCACGTTGAGACCGGCTCGGCCGAGGACCTTCTGGGTCGCGGGGAGCACGCCCATCAGCATCAGCATCGGGTCATCTCCGGCGACAGCCGTCGTGTGGACCCGGGCCCGCGGGCGCAATCCCAGCCGCGCCGCCGCGTCCGCGCTCATCACCAGCGCGGCGGAGGCGCCGTCGGTCAGCGGCGAGGAATTGCCCGCGGTCACCCGCCAGTCGATTTCCGGGAAACGCTGTGCCATCCGCTCGTCGGCGAACGAGGGTTTCAGCCGGGACAGCTGCTCGACCGTGGTGCCCGGCCGGATCGTCTCGTCCTGGGTCAGCGGGCAGTCCGGCACCGCCACCAGGTCCGCGGCGAACACGCCGTCGGCGGTCGCCGCCGCGGCCCGCTGATGTGACGCGCAAGCGTATTCGTCCAGCTCCTCGCGGCTCAGTTTCCACCGCGCGGCGACCAGTTCGGCGGCCGTCCCCTGCTGGATCAACCCGCCGGGGAACCGGTCGGCGACACCGGCGCCGGAGGGGTCGGCGTCGCCGACGTTCGACCAGAGTGGAGCCAGGCTCATCGACTCGACGCCGCAGGCGATGAGCACGTCGGCGGCGCCGGCGAGCACCGTGTGCGCCGCGAAGTGCAGCGCCTGCTGGCTGGAACCGCACTGGCGGTCCACGGTCGTGGCCGGCACGGACACCGGGAAACCGGCGGCCAGCACGGCGCTGCGCGTGATGTTCGCCGCCTGCACACCGGCCTGGGTGACGCAACCACCGATCACGTCCTCCACCAGCGCCGGGTCGATTTCGTTGCGCGCCAGCAGCTCTCGCAAGGTCGCGGCGAGCAGGTCCACCGGATGCAGCTGCGTCAGCGCCCCGCCCAGTTTGCCCTTGCCGCTCGGCGTGCGAACCACGTCGACGATGACCGCGTCACGCATCGACGGGGCCTCCGAACGCGTCGTCGAACCGGTAGCCGGCGAGAATCTCCCGGGCCGCCACCATGTACTGGATCGTGGGACTGCCTTCCTCCAGCCAGTTCAGCCGGGCGTCCCGGTAGAGCCGCTCGATCGGGAACTGCCTGGTGTAGCCGATGCCGCCGTGCACGAGCAGCGCCCGGTCCGTCACCCGGCCGACGGCTTCGAGGCCGAACTGCTTGCACATCGACGCCTCGGCGGGAATGCGCCGGCCGACATCCCATTTGGCGGCCGCGTCGGCCAGCATGCCGCGCAGTGCGTAGACGTCCATCGCCATCTCGGCCACGTAGCGCTGCACCGCTTGGCGCTGCGCGATCGGCTTGCCGAAGGTGACTCGCTCGTTGGCGCGCTGTACCGACAGTTCCAGTGCCCGTTCCGCCGTGCCGAGCGAGCTCGCGGCCACCAGCACCCGGGAGATCTCCAGCGCCCGCTCGAGGTGCTCCTGCCCTTGGCCTTCGCCGCCGATCAGCGCGGAGACCGGTACCCGCGCCTCGGTGAAGGTCAGCCGCCCGTGCTCACCGCCCTTGCAGCCCATCGTTTCCGGCAGCGGCTCGATCCGGAATCCCGGGGTGTCGCGCTCCACCAGTAACGCGGACACCTCGGTCGCGGAGGTCTTGGCCATCACCATGAAGTGCGACGCGAAGTCCGAGTTGGTGATGAGCCATTTCGTGCCGTTGAGGACGTAGTGCGTCCCCTCCCGCCGCGCGGTGGTGCCCAGGTCGGCGCCGGTGCCGTGCTCGGGCTCGGTCAGCGCGAACGCCAGCGAGCGCTCACCGGTCGCGGCGCCCGAGAGCACCGCGTCCTTCTGCGCCGGGTCACCGATCTCGGAAAGCGCGTGTGCGAACGAATTGTGCACGTGCACGAGCGCGCGAATGCCACCCTGGACCTTGGCGAATTCGGCGATGATCGGCAGGTACTGCCCGATCGTGAGGCCGTAGCCGCCGTATTGGGACGGAACCAGCAGACCGAACGCCCCGCAGTCGCGCAGAATCGGCCAGACCTTTTCGCGCGGAATGTGCTCCTCGTTCTCGATCTGCTCCGCCAAGGGGTCCAGCTCGTCCCAGATCGCGGCGAAGACCCGATCGCGAATTGTCCGGTAGTCGGTTGCATTGCCTGCGCTGGCCAACAGAAAACATCTCCTTCACATCGTTGCGGCGGGCCGCCGCCCGGGTGCGGGATCCTCAGCTGTTCGCGGTGAACAAACGATATTCCGCATCGCCGGTTTCAGTCAGTATTCCGCGGAACAACAGATCACAGAAATACCGCGCCACTTCCTCGGGTTGCATCTTGCCGTCCGGCCGCAACCACAGGTACGAATAGTTGTGCATACCGAGGACGGCCTTTATCAGAAGCGGGTCGGCGCGGCGGAACGTCCCCTCGGAGACGCCCTGTTGCAGAATACTCATCCAGACGTCCTCGAACCGGTCCCGAAGTTCGAAAACCCGTTCTCGGCGTTCCCCGGTGAGCGCGCCGATCTCGCGGAAGAAGACCGTGACCTCGTCCAGATCGTCGTGAATGGTGCGAATGAGCCGCTCGCTCAAGCGGAGCAGTTTGTCGGTGGCGGGCCGTTCTTCCTTCGCCAGTCGCTCGCCGAACTCCACCATTTTCGCCACGTGCCGCGAGGAGATCTCGTACAGCAGGTTCTCCTTGCTTCGGATGTAGTAGTAAAGCGCGCCGCGCTGCAGTCCGGCCGCGTCACCCAGCTCGGTCATCCCCGTGCCGTGGTAGCCACGCTGCGCGAACAGCCGCGCCGCCACCCGAAGAATCTGTTCCCATTTGTCGGCGCTGTCGCTCACCCGCTGCTCCAATCGCTATCCTTGTACTGATCAGTACATATTAGGCGCCGGGGTCAGTCCGGAGCACGCAGCACGGGTTCTCGGTGAAGGTCTCCATCGCGGATTCTTCCTGCGGTCAGGCCGGATGCCGCCGCCGCCCCGCCTGCCACGCGGTGACAGGCGGGGCGGCGGCGGGCCGACTCAGCGGACGTCGGTACTGACGTTGAGGGCAGCGCCACAACCGGGGCAGAGGAATTCGGTGACGAACACCTTGGGAGCTTCGGTTCGCTCCCTCGCCCAGCCGCCCTGCTCGGACACCGCCTCGTGCGCCGGCCGGTCCCTTCGCGCACAGGCGGTGCGCCAGTCTTCGCCGACCTCTGCAAGCGGCTCGCCGCATTGCTGGCAGCAATACACCGTGCCGCCCTGACCGGAGACCAGTGTCAGCGAGAACCCGACGGGGCGCCCGGCCCCGCCGGACGGCCGGCTCGGCCGCTTCGCGGCGCCCGGCGTGCTTTCGCTGAGCCGTTTCTTGCGGATGTCCGCGCGGCGCCGCTCGGTGGCCGCACTGTCCGCGTCGAGGCTGTCGCCCTTGAACACCACGCCGTACACGGCCTCCGCCACGGCCCGGTCGATGTAGCGGTCTCGCACATCGGCGGCGACGAGGCGCGGGTCGCGGGTGAGCGGGTCGCCGAGGCCACCGCCGCCGCCCTCGAACTGGATGAACACGTCACCCCTGCGGACCGGGACATTGGCCTGCTTGCCGTCCAGATCCGTGACGTCCCCGGTGATGGACTCGCGGGTAAGCGGTTTCCGGTCCGCGGTGAGCGCCACCACGTTGGTGTTCGTGATCAGCTGGTATCCGCTGGTGGAACCGGGGAACCCGCCGTCGACCCCCGCCGGCGGGATCTGCCAGCAGGAGGAGAACACCGTTTCGTAGCCCAGCGAGACGCCGTCCGAGGTCCAGGCGAAGTCGATGCCCTGCCCGCCGCGGAACCGGCCTGGCCCGCCGGAATTGGTGTTCAGCCGCCGCCACAGGTAATGGACCGGGAAGCTGAGCTCGTTCAGCTCGATGTCCGGGAGCCCGTTGCTGACCTGCGTCAGGGTTCCCGCCGCGTCCATACCGTCCACCATGGTCTGCGCACCGCCACCGGCACCGCCACCGTTCATGTCCAGCATGACGAACTGGTTTCCGTCGTCGTCGGCACCGGCGAACACCCCGCCGATCCAGCCGTCGTGGAACGGTGCCATCGCATGTGAGCGCACGAACGGGTCGTCACTTTCGGCCATCAGCTCCGACAGCATCCGGGTGAGCAGCTTCATCACGTGCATGCCGGTTTCCATGTGCCCGGACGACGACGGTGCCGGCATCTGCACGTTCACCAGGGACGCCTCGGGGAGGTTCATCCGCAGGCACTTGAAGAATCCCTCGTTGAACGCCACGTCCGGGGCCAGCATGAGCATCAGCGGGGTCACCGCGACGCCCCACATCGCACCCTCGGCGATGTTGACGAACCCGTCGGTCTGCGGGTCCGTGCCGGTGAAGTCCAGGTTGATGACGCCGTCCTCGACGGTCATCGCGCACTGCACGGTGAACACGTCGTTCGCGTGACCGTTGTGCTCGATGTTCTCCTTGCCGACCACCGTCTTGTTCGGCAGCTTGGTGATCCGGTCACGCAGCGTCTGCTCGGAAAGACTGGTGTTGACGTCCACGTAACGGCGGAAGTCCGCCAGCCCGTGCCGGGCGATCAGGTCGACCACCCGGCGTTCGCCGACCGAGGTGGCCGCGAGAAAGCACCGCAGGTCGTTGTAGTTACGGGAGGCCAGCCGGAAGTTCGCGTCGATCAGCCGCCGGACGTCCTCGGAGACCTTGCCCTTCTCCATGAACTTGATACCGGGGAAGCGCAACGCCTCGCCGTAGCAGTCGATCGCCGCGGGCGCGAAACCGCCGGGGGACATCCCGCCGACGTCCAGGATGTGCCCTTCCGACCAGCACCACGCCACCAGCTCGTCCTCGAAGAAGATCGGCCGGACGATCCCGACGTCCGGCGGATGGCAGGCCCCGGTGGTGTAGGGATCGTTGCAGATGAACGCGTCCCCGGGATAGATCTCGTCTCGTGGCACGCTGGCCAGAATGTGCTGGACCGACTTGCGGGCCGGGCCGGCATGCCAGGTCATGTACCCGGAGAAGGCGATGATGCCGCCTTCGGGGTCGGCGATGAACGTGGAGAAGTCCACCGCCTCGGTGACGATCGGGTCACCGGAGGTCCGGATCATGACGGTGCCCATCTCCTGGGCGATGTTGTACAACTGCTGACGCATGATCTCGGCGGTGACGAGATCGACTTCTTGTTCCGCAGCGGTCATCCTTGACGCCTCTTTTCGGACAGAGCGGATTTCCAGGTCACAGGAGGGTGTCGATCAGGAGGTTCCGGCTGGCGTCGAGCACCCCGCGCGACCCCTCCGGAAGGAAGATCGTGGTCTGCTTCTTCTCGATCACCGCGGGCCCGCTGACCGCCCGGCCGACCGCGAGCAGGTCGCCGTCGAAGACCGGGATGGTGATCTGCTCCCCGGTCGCGGGGAGGGTGACCGTGCGGTTCGCCTTCTCCGCCTGGCCACCGGCGGTGTTCGCGACGGAACCGCCCTCGTAGCGGTACTTGCGGGTGCTCGCCTTGGCCTCCACGCGCACGGCCATCATCACCACGCCGGCGTCGACCCACGCGGTGCCCGGGCCGTACTCCGCCTCGTACATCTCCGGGAAGCGCTCCGCCAGCTCTTCCAGCGCGGCCTGATCCACCTCGTGGTCGGGCAGCGGCACCGTGAGCTCGAAGATCTGGCCCTGGAACTTCAGGTCGCCGAAGCGCTGGACCACGATCTCGTCGTCGGCGTAACCGCTGGTGCGCAGATTCTGCCTCGCCGAATCCTCCAGATCGCCCAGCACCGCGTTGACGTCGTCGACGGGCTGCCCCGGCGTCCAGAACCGGCTCTTGGATGGCACGCGGAGGTCGTCGGAGGCCAGCAGTCCGCTGGCCGAGAACACCGCGGAGGCGTTGGGCACCAACGCCTGCTTGATGCCGAGCTCCCGGCAGATGTCGACCAGGAACAACGGCGTCGCGCCACCGTAGGCGAAGAAGGTGAACACCCGCGGGTCGTGTCCACGCTCGACGGTGATGCCGCGGACGGCGTTGGACATCGACGCCACCACCACGCGATACATCGCGGCTGCGGTCTCCTCCAGCGACATGCCAACCTGCTTGCCCAGCTGCCTGAACGCGTCATCGGAGGCGTCCTTCAGCAGCTTCGCCCGACCACCGAGGAAGTAGTTCGGATCGATGAATCCCAGCGATACCATCGCATCGGTGACGGTCGGCTGGTCGCCGCCGCGGCCGTAGCAGACCGGACCGGGGTCCGCGCCGGCACTTTGCGGACCTGCCTGCAGCAGGCCACGCGGATCGGCCCAGCCGATGCTGCCTCCACCGGAGCCGATCGCCACAACGTCCACTTTGGTCAGCCCGGTGAGCAGGTTCTGCACATAGGACCGGGCACTCATCGTCAGTCGGTTGTCCGCGATCACCGAGGTGTCGAAGCTGGTGCCACCCATGTCGCCGGTGATCACGTTCGGAATCCCGAGCTCCTTGGCCAGCTCGTTGGCCCCGACCACACCGCCGACCGGGCCCGAGTCCAGCAGCACGATCGGCACCTCACGCGCTTCCTCCGCGCTGAGGCTGCCGCCCGATGCCTGCATGAACGCCACCGGAACCCGCAGACCGCGCCTCGTCAACGCCTCGGTCATCTCGTCCACGTAGCGCGCCACCTTCGGCGCGGTGAACGCGTTGAGCACGGTGGTGACCGACCGTTCGTACTCGCGGATCATCGGGTAGATGCGCGAAGACAGACTCACATGCACATCCGGGAAGAGCTTGCCGATCAGTTCGCCGGCCAGTTGTTCGTGTGTGTCGTTGAGAAACGACCACAGGAACGTGACCGCGATGGACTCGACCCGCTGTACTTCGACAAGGTGGCGGATCGCCTTTTCGCAGGCGTCCATATCCAGTGCCGTCACGACTTCGCCACGCTTGTCGACTCGCTCCGGGACCTCCAAGATCGCCTCGCGCGGCGCGATGTCCGGCACGTTGAGCTGATCGTGATGATCACGGGCGTCGGAACGCGGTGACCGGGCGATCCGCAGCGAGTCACCGAAACCCTCGGTGGCCAGGACGCCGACCCGGGCACCACGCAGCTCGGCGATGCTGTTCGTCACGATCGTGGTGCCGTGCACGAACCGGCCACACCCCGCGAGCAGTACGTCCAGCGACACGCCAACTTGGGCGGCGACTGCCTCGAGCGCGCCCACCAAACCGTCGAGCAGATGATCCGGAGTCGTCGACGCCTTGTCCGCCCAGAGATTGCCGCTTTCGTCGATGACCACGGCGTCAGTGAAGGTGCCTCCCATGTCGACGCCTATTTGATATTGGGCCACGCTTCTCCCTTCCGACCTCCGGACTTGATGCCGGACCACTGGGGTCTCGAGGTCGTTTTTCGGACAGCTGGACGTTGTCTGGTCATGGCTGGCTGGCTCGTGAACGTCAGGTTTCCGACACGGCCATCACGTGACGCCCGCCACCGTCTGACCGATCAGTACACTAACTTCACCGGACGTCGGCAGTCAAGAAGCGAAAGCGGCGTCGGGGATGGTTCAGGACGCCGGGCAGCACACCGAGAAAGCCGTAGACGGGCACTGACCTGCGGTTTCCCAGGGCGTCTCCTGACACCTGCTCTGGCGTTCGGCAGGCAGTCCGGCCCCACTGGCGGCACCCCTGTCCCGCCCCTGAGGTGCTCGCCTCGATGGTTCCCGGCGGAATGATGTTCGTACTCCTGCTCATCGGCGCGATCATCCGCACCTTCACCCCGCACACCGGGCTGTTTCTCCGGCTCGTTCGCCGGTGCGCTCTTCTCCGGGCCGCCGGCGATCCTCGCTCGGCTTGCAGGGCGACGATGCCGTCACGGATCTGGACGGTGCCGCGCAGCAGCACGGTGGACCTGCGTGGGAGGCGCCCGTAGCGGTTCCAGAACCCCAGGGTGCACACGACGTGAGCATGCCGGTCTCGTCTTCGAGGTTGAGGAACGTGATGCCGCCGGCGGTCGCGGACGCTCTCGTGGCGGTGGGGACCGCCGTGACTGCGGTGGCACCGGGTGAGCGAATTCGCGAAAGCCGCAGGTCAGCAGAGGTAGCGCACCATACTGGCAGTGTGGGGTCAGGGGTTCGAGTCCCCTTAGTTCCACTGGCTCATTTTGGACATGCGACAGCGAATTGAATCTGTTTCGTTATGTAGACCGGTTCGGTCGGTGCATGGGCAGGTTCGCTGCCACGGGTTGATCACACTGTTGGAGATCATGACGTCATCGGCGCGCTCGCCGGGCGTGGCAACCAACGCTCGCGGTGTTTCGGCGCGGCGCTGGTCACGAGTGCCTTCCCGGCGGGGTGTTCGGGGGTAGCGGTGGTCCGGGAGAGGTTGGCCGGGTTGCAGGTCGAGTGGGTCGTGACCGGGTAGCGGCCGGTAGGTGGCGTCGGCGTCGGTGAATGTGACCAAAAAGGACAGTCGGGCCTCTGTGGTGGTGTTGGCTCCGGCATAGTGCGCGGTGCGGGCTTGGTGGAAGGTGGCATCGCCGGCCTGTAGGGGCACGGTGACCCGTGGGCTCCAGCGCAGCTCCGGCCAGTGGTTGAACAGGTAGTTGTCCGGGTCGGAGGTGTGTTCGGCCAGTTCGACGCGGTCCGGGCCGCCGCGGCGGTGCGAGCCGGGCAGGAAGGTCAGGCAGCCGCGTTCGGCGGGCACGTCGACCAGGGCGATCCAGGCGTTGAAGATCAGGCGGGAGTCCAGCAGCGCGAAGGTCAGGTCGTCGTGCCAGCCGGTGGGGGCGCTGTGTCCGGGGTCCTTGCGCAGGACTTCGCCGCCCCACACGCGCAGCGGCATCCCGGCCAGTTGCTCGGCGAGCGCGCCGAGGCGCGGGTGGAGTGCGAGTTCGCGCAGGGTGGGGTGGTGTTCCCAGGCGTCGGTGGTGGCGACGATGCGGGTGCCGAACTCCTCGTCGGTGTTGCTCTGGACGGCGAGGGCTTCTTCGGCGGCGGTGCGGAAGCGGGCGATCTCGTCGGGGGTGAGCAGGTTCGGCACGTGGGCGAAGCCGTGCTCGCGGAAGTTCTCGACGGAATGCGCGGTTGCATGCGTGGTGTCGGTGGTGGTCATGGCAGCTCCGGGTCAACTGTCGTGGGTGTCGCGGAATTGCCGGCCTGGATCAGTGCGCCGAACTCGGCGATGCCGGTGGCCAGGGCTTGGTGCCGGTCGAGGACGGCCCCGGTGATGCTGGGGTTGTTCGCGGACCAGGCGTGGGCGGCGTCGGCGGTGGTGAAGAAGTTGATGTGACCGCAGGTGCGGTCCACCGACGGGCAGCAGGCGGTGTCGCCGTCGGTGTGGCCGGCGAAGACGACGGCGGTCGTGGGCTCCCAGCGCGCCGTGGCGCGGTCGACGGTGACGGTGACGGTGCGTTCGGTGTCGGGTTCGGCGCTGGTGATGGTGACCGGGATTCCGAGCATGGCGGACATGCCCAGGGCGTCGATGGCACACATCGCGTACACGCTCGGGCCTGCGTCCCAGGTGACCTTGTGGCGGGTCGGGACAGGCGAGAACGGATAGGCCGCGCGGATCTCGCCGCGCTCGTCGAGGGCAAGCACGTCACGTCCGGTCAGTTCGGCCACGACGGCGGCGTGATCGACACCCGCGTCGGCAGTGTGCTCGCGGGCCGCTCGGTCCAGGTCCGTCCGCGATGGCGCCCGGCCGGTCTCGGCGAAGACCGTCAGCACCCACCGGTGCACCGCACGTCCTGCCGGAGACAGCGACGCCGCCGCGGATGCCTTGTCCAGTTCCAGATCGGGAAAGTCAGTCATCGGTTCACTCCTGGCGCAAAGCGGGGGCCCCGGTGGCGGCGTCCGCGCTGAAGAGGGCTTCGAGGAGGCGGCGGCCGAAGCGGTGACCGTCGGCCACCGGCAGGACCACCGACTCGGGATGCTGGTGTTGCCAGTCGGTGGCGGCCTGCGCGGAGGCGAAGAAGTGGCCCTGGTCGCACACCGACGCCCGCACGCCGCAGGCGCCCTCGGGGGCCGGGACCTGGGACACGACCGCGGTGGCCGGATCCAGGTCGGTGACCCGTTCGGGCTCGGCGGTCAGGCGGATCGCGGTCCGGGTCGCCGGGCAGGTCGAGATCACGCGGACCGGGCGCTGGAGGATGAGCGGGAACATCAGGGTGTCCATGGCGCACCAGCCGTACAGCGTCCGCCCGTTCGTCTCGACGCGGTGCGGGGTCGGGTTCTGGGTCAGGCCCAAGCCGACGACGCGGCCGTCGGCGTCGTACTCGGTGTCCGGCTCGGCGGCCAGCGCCTGGCGCACCTGGTCGACGCTGGTCCCGGCGGCATCCGCCAGCCGGTCGAGGGCAACGGGCTCACCCTCGGCGAGTAGCCGCAGCAGCGGACGGAACAACCACGGCTGCGTGGCGGGGTGGCCGGTGCCGTGCAGAGCACCGGCGAGCTGGTCGACCAGCTCCTCGGCAGGAGTGCTCACGATCATCACCTCACAGGTCGGGCGCCCGGACGAGCGCCGATTGCGACTACGAGCGCGACGCTAGGGTCTGCCCCCGGGGTGAGGGTCAAGCCCTTGCCACGCACCGAAAATCGCGCCACGCGGCACGTGCCGGAGCTACTTTCCCTGATCGCGGGTGGGTGGTTCCGGTGCACAGCACGCCGGGTCCGATGAGCGTGCGCCGCGAGCACGGCGACGAATCCGACAGACCACGACGGCGACGAGCAGTGCGATGGCCGCGCCGATCACCCACGGGTTGCCCAGGACCGAGCCGAGCCCGGCGAGCGCGCCGCCGGCGATCAGCAGCGGCAGGCCGCAACACAGCGCGGGCAGCAGCAGGAACGCGCCGGTGGCCAGGGCGGTGCGCGTGCCGTCACGGTCAGGATTGGTGGACATCGCGGACCGCCGTCGCTCAGGGGCTGGGGGTGATGCGCATGCAGGCGGCGAGGGCGGCGGCGTTGTCCGCGGCCAGCGACCGGGCCAGCAACACCAGTTCGGCCACGCGCGGGTCGGTGACCGTGTAGTGGGCGAACCGGCCCGCCCGCCGGACCTGAACGTAGCCGCAGTCGGCCAGGCAGCCCAGGTGGGTGGAGACCCGGCCCTGGGACAGGCCGACGTGGGCGACGCATTCGGTGACGGTGTGCTCGTCGTGCAGCAGGAACTCCAGCAGCCGCAGCCGGGCCGGGTCGCCCAGGGCGCGGAAGAACTTGGCCATCATCTCCACGCCGTTCGCCTCGGTCGGCAGCAGTGCCACCGGTTCGGGTGCCCTGGCCATCGATTCGCCGTCCTCACATCGGATATGCAACGTATGCGGATGAACAGATATGAAGCTAGCATCGTCGTATCTGTCATGGCGAATACGTCTGGCGGGCGGCGTGAACCACGGGGCGGAGAGGAGCTATGGGATGCGGTACGACCTGGCAGTGATCGGTTCCGGTGGGGGCGCGTTCGCCGCGGCGATCGCGGCACGCACCAAGGGCCGCACGGTGGTGATGATCGAGCGCGACACCGTCGGCGGGACGTGCGTGAACACCGGGTGCGTGCCGTCGAAGGCGCTGCTGGCCGCCGCCGAGGCCCGCCACGTCTCCCTGGACGGCCGGTTCCCCGGCATCGACGTGACCCCGTTCGGGGTGGACCTGCCGCGCCTGATCGACGCCAAGCGGGACCTGGTGGAGTCGTTGCGGGCGGAGAAGTACACCGGCCTGGCCGCCGAGTACGGCTGGGACATCCTGCACGGCACCGCCACCTTCACCACCGACGGGCCAGATCCGGTGCTGCACGTGGACCTCGCCGACGGCGGCACGGCCACGGTGGTGGCCGAGCACTATCTGATCGCCACCGGCTCGGCCCCGTGGGCGCCCCCGATCGACGGGCTCGCCGAGGCCGGGTACCTGACCTCGACCAGCGCGATGGAACTCGACACGCTGCCCGCCTCGATGATCGTGATCGGCGGCAACGCGATCGGCCTGGAACAGGCCCAGCTGTGGCACCGCCTCGGTGTCCACGTCACGGTGGTGGAGGCGCTGGACCGGCTGGCACCCTTCGAGGAACCCGACGTCTCCGCCGTGATCGAAGAGGTGTTCACCCGCGACGGCATCGGCGTGGTCACCGGTGCCACCATCACCCGCGCCGACCGCGATGGCGACGGCTACCGGGTGCACCTCACCCACGCCGACGGCCAGCCCACCGAGCTGCGAGCCGGACAGCTGCTCGTGGCGACCGGCCGCCGTCCGGTCACCGCCGGGTTGAACCTGGCCGCGGTCGGGGTGAAAACCGGGCCGCGCGGCGAGGTCATCGTCGATGACTACCTGCGCACCGGCAACCCGCGGATCTGGGCTGCCGGGGACGTCACCGGGCACCCGCAGTTCGTCTACGTCGCCGGAGCCCACGGCACCCTCATGGCCGACAACGCGTTCGACGATGCCAAGCGGACGTTGGACTACCACCACCTGCCGCGCGTGACGTTCACCAGCCCCGCGATCGCCTCGGCCGGACTCACCGACGCCCAGGCCGTCGAACAGGGCTATACGTGCGAGTGCCGGGTGCTGCCCTTGGAGTACGTGCCGCGGGCGCTGGTCAACCGCGACACCCACGGCCTGATCAAACTCGTCGCCGACCGCAACACCGGACGCCTGCTCGGCGCGCACGTGATCGCCGAGGGCGCCGGGGACGTGATCGCCACCGCCGTCTACGCCCTGGCCAACAACATGACCGTGCAGCAGATGGCCGACCTGTGGTGCCCCTACCTGACCATGGCCGAAGGCGTCAAACTCGCCGCCCAAACCTTCACCCGCGACGTGTCCAAACTGTCCTGCTGCGCCTCCTGACGCCGAAGGGAGAGTGGCCGATGACCAGCGGAACCCGGTCGGAGCTGATGACAGTCGGCGAGCTGTCTCGCCGCACCGGCGTGCCGATCAAAGCGTTGCGCGAGTACACCGACTCCGGGCTGATCTACACCGTGGGCCGCAGCGAGTCCAACTATCGCCTGTTCACCACCGATGCCCTGTGGTGCGTGCAGTGGATCGGGCAGCTGCGCGGCCTCGGGCTGACGCTGGCCGAAATCCGCGGCCTGGCCCGCGACTGCCCGCAGGGCAACGCCGAGCTCATCGGTCCCCGCCTGGCCGACCTGCTTCGCACCGCCCGAGCGCGCCTGGATGCGCGCATCGCGGAACTGCAGCGGATACGCACCCGGATCGACGAGTTCGAAGCCACCCACCACGCGCAACTGGCGGGCCGCGCGAGGTCAAACGGCTGGGCCGGTGAGCCGCGACGCTGCGCCGACTGCGCGTGACCCGAGCGGTGCTTGCTAGTGTCGTGCGTCCGAGGTTCGTTGACGGCTGGCGTGGGGCAGGATTTCGTCGGCGGTCTTGGTCCAGGTGAACGGGTGGCAGCGGTCGTTC
>NZ_JBEXTX010000136.1:0-18862 GCF_040614175.1 Amycolatopsis sp. NPDC006131 | reverse complement strand
GCCGAACTCGCCCGCGCGCACAAGGCCCGGCTCGCCGCGGCGGCGAAGTCGGCGGGCGCCGTGCCGGCGGTGGTTCCCCGCCGGGCGAACACGCGGACACCAGGGAAGGGAGTGCGGGGATGATCTCCTCGGTCCGGGGCGAGGTGCTCTCGGTCGGGCTCGACCACGTCGTGGTGGAGGTCGGCGGGGTCGGCCTCGCGGTGCAGGCCACGCCGTCGACGCTGGCCACGCTGCGGCGGGGCGAAGAGGTCCGCCTCTACACGTCGCTCGTCGTGCGCGAGGACTCGCTGACGCTGTTCGGCTTCGCCGACGCCGAGGCCCGCGAGCTGTTCGGGCTGCTGCAGACCGTGTCCGGCATCGGGCCGCGCCTGGCGCTGGCCGCGCTGGCCGTGCTCGACCCGGACAAGCTGCGGACCGCGCTCGCCGAAGGCAACATCACCGTGCTCACCCAGGTGCCGGGCATCGGCCGCAAGGGCGCCGAGCGGCTCACCCTGGAACTGCGGGACAAGGTCACCGCGGCCGGCGGGACCGCCGAGACCACCGCGGCCCCGGCGGCGGGCGCGGTGCGCGCCGAGGTCGTCGAGGCGCTCACCGGCCTCGGCTTCCCCGCCAAGCAGGCCGAGCAGGCCGTGGAGAAGGTGCTGGCCGCGGGCGAGGCCGACACCACCCCGGCCGTGCTGCGCGCCGCGCTGAGCACCCTCGGGCGCAAGTGAGGCTGCTGACGCGTGCACGATGAAGAGGTGACCGAGCACCCGGCGGACGAGACCCTCTCCGCGCTGCCCCAGCTGGGCGAGCGCGAGATGGAGACGACGCTGCGCCCCAGCAGGCTGAGCGAGTTCATCGGCCAGCCCCGCGTGCGCGAGCAGCTGGAACTGGTGCTGGAGAGCGCCCGGCGGCGCGGCGTGCCGCCGGATCACGTCCTGCTGTCCGGCCCGCCCGGCCTCGGCAAGACGAGCCTGGCGATGATCGTCGCGGCCGAGCTGGACGCCTCGATCCGCATCACCTCCGGCCCGGCGCTGGAACGCGCCGGCGACCTCGCCGCGATGCTGTCCAACCTCGCCGAGGGCGACGTGCTGTTCATCGACGAGATCCACCGGATCGCCCGCCCCGCCGAGGAGATGCTCTACCTGGCGATGGAGGACTTCCGCGTCGACGTGGTCGTCGGCAAGGGCCCGGGCGCCACCAGCATCCCGCTGGAGATCGCGCCGTTCACCCTGGTCGGAGCCACCACCCGCTCCGGCGCGCTGACCGGCCCGCTGCGCGACCGGTTCGGTTTCACCGGCCAGATGGAGTTCTACGCCGACCACGAGCTCGACCAGGTGGTCCGCCGCTCGGCGAAGATCCTGGACATCGAGATCGACGCCGAGGGCAGCGCGGAGATCGCCCGCCGCTCGCGGGGCACGCCCCGGATCGCCAACCGGCTGCTGCGCCGCGTCCGCGACTACGCCGAGGTCCGCGAGGACGGCAAGGTCACCCTCGCCGTCGCCCGCGCTGCGCTGGCGGTCTACGACGTCGACGAGCTCGGCCTGGACCGGCTGGACCGCGCCGTGCTGTCGGCGCTGGTGCACTCCTTCGGCGGCGGCCCGGTCGGGGTGTCCACGCTCGCCGTGGCGGTGGGCGAGGAACCGACGACGGTCGAGGAAGTCTGCGAGCCCTACCTGGTGCGCGCGGGTATGCTCGCGCGCACCCCGCGTGGCCGGGTGGCGACGGCGAGTGCCTGGGAGCACCTGGGTTTGCGCCCGCCGCCCCGTCCGGACCAGGCAGGGCCTACCCTGTTCGACTAACCGGGTGCTGGCCTGGTCAGTGGTGCCTGGCACACTCGAAAGAGCACATCCGGACAAATTGGTGAGCGGCCGGGCGCCGCGCACCGAATGGAGAATCATGGAACAGCTTTTCCTGCCGTTGCTGCTCATGCTCGTCGTGGCGATCCCGCTGGTGATGGGCACCCGGAAGCAGAAGCGTGCCGTGCAGGAGCAGCAGAAGCTGCAGAGCAGCCTGTCCGAGGGCGACCGGGTGATGACCACCTCCGGCCTGTACGGCACGGTGGCGGACACCAGCAGCGACACCACGATCGACATCGAGATCGCGCCCGGCGTCGTGACGACGTGGCTGCGCCAGGCGGTGCGCGAGAAGGTCGCGCCCGAGGTGGCCGACGAGGTCGAGACCGACGACGACGAAGCCGTGGTCGAGACGGTGGAGACCGCCGAGGCGCCCAAGACCGACGAGAAGGCCGCTGCTCCCTCGCTGGAGAGCGAGAAGAAGTAGCCCGACGAAGGGCCCAACCCCGGCGTCCGGTGGTGACGCCGGGGTCAACGCCGCGTTCACAACGCGGCGAGTAGTGTCTGCGTACCGCCGCGTAGGCGGCACGAACCCCGTGTAGCTGACCGTCGAGGAGAACGACCACCGTGGCACCACCGGCCGGGCGGATCCGCCCGGGACGCTATCTCGGCTTCTTCGTCCTGATCGTGGTCGTGCTCTACGCCCTGGTGTTCTTCACCGGCGGCGGGAAGCCCACGCCGAAGCTGGGCATCGACCTGCAGGGCGGCACCCGGGTGACGCTGAGCGCGCGCACCCCGGACGGCTCCGCGCCCTCGCGCGAGTCGCTCAATCAGGCGCGCCAGATCATCGAGACCCGCGTGAACGGGATCGGCGTCAGCGGCACCGAGGTGGTCCTCGACGGTGACAACATCGTGATCACCGTCCCCGGTGAGCAGGGCGACCAGGCCAAGAAGCTCGGCCAGACCGCCCAGCTCGGCTTCCGCAAGGTGATCGACGCGCAGACCGTGACCACCCCGCCGGTCGCGCCGCCGCCGGGGCAGGGCGACGACCCGGCCGCGATCCAGCAGGCCAAGGCCACCCGCCAGGCCGCCGATCTGGTCACCGGCACCGGCGACTCGCTCGCCGCCGGGCCGAACGCGTCCGCCGCGCTGACCGCGTTCACCTGCTCCACGCAGGACCCGCTGCGCGGCAACGACGACCCGAACCTGCCGCTGCTCACCTGCGACCAGACCGGCACCGAGAAGTACCTGCTCGGCCCGGTGTTCCTGAAGGGCACCGAGATCGACAACGCGGTGTCCTCGTCGCCGGCGCAGAACAAGCCGCAGTGGACCGTGGACCTCACCTTCAAGTCCGAGGGCCGCCAGGTCTGGGCCGACTTCACCACGGCCAACATCGGCCAGCGCGCCGCGTTCGTGCTCGACACGCAGGTCGTGTCCGCGCCGACCATCCAGAGCGCGATCCTCGACGGCAACACCCAGATCAGCGGCAACTTCACGCAGGCGCAGACCAAGGACCTCGCCGACGTCCTGAAGTACGGCTCGCTGCCGCTGTCGTTCACCTCGTCCGACGCCACCACCGTGTCGGCCACGCTCGGCCTGGCCTCGCTCAAGGCGGGCCTGATCGCCGGCGGCATCGGCCTGGCGCTGGTGTTCGTCTACTGCCTGGTCTACTACCGCCTGCTCGGGGTGCTCACGGTCGTCTCGCTGGCGCTGTCCGGCCTGATCGTCTACGCGGTGCTGGTCCTGCTCGGGCGGTGGATCAACTTCACGCTCGACCTGGCGGGCGTCGCCGGGTTCATCATCGCCATCGGTGTCACCGCGGACTCGTTCGTGGTGTTCTTCGAACGGCTCAAGGACGAGATCCGCGAGGGCGGGCGCAGCTTCCGCTCGGCGGTGCCGCGCGGCTGGGTGCGCGCCCGCCGCACGATCCTCGCTTCGGACGCGGTCATGTTCCTGGCCTCCGCGGTGCTCTACGCCATCGCGGTCGGCGACGTGCAGGGCTTCGCGTTCACCCTCGGCATGTCGACCGTGCTCGACCTGATCGTGGTGTTCCTCGTGACGCACCCGCTGGTCGCGCTGGCGTCGAAGTCGAAGTTCCTGTCCCAGCCGAAGCTCACCGGCCTCGGCGGCGTGCAGACGCTGGCCGCGGAGCGCCGGTCCGCGCGCAAGGTGCCCGCCGGCGCGGGCGCGAAGGAGTCCTGACGTGGCAGACGAGCTGAACACCGAGAGCACGGACGCCGCGCCGGCCACGAAGAAGGCCGGCCGGGAGAGCGTCTTCCACCGCCTCTACGTCGGCACCGGCGCCTTCGACATCGTCGGCAAGCGCAAGCGCTGGTACATCTTCTTCGCGGTCCTGGTGCTGGTGTGCATCGCCTCGATCGGCATCAAGGGCTTCAACCTCGGCATCGAGTTCGAGGGCGGCACCCAGATCCAGATGCCCGCGCGCGGCGCGAACGGCCCGATCACCGCCGACGCGGCCAAGCAGGCGTTCGCCGACGCGCTCGGCGAGCAGGCCGACTCGGCGCAGACGGTCGGTGTGGGCGACGCGGCGACCGTCGAGCTGCGATCGGACACCCTCGACGCCGACCAGGTCGCCAAGGTCAAGCAGACCCTGTTCGACCAGCTCAAGCCGATCGGCGGCAACGGCCAGCCGAGCGTGCAGGCCATCAGCGACAGCGCGGTCAGCGCGTCCTGGGGCCAGGAGATCTCCCAGCAGGCGCTGATCGCGCTCGCCGTGTTCATGGTCCTGGTGACCGTGTTCCTCGCGGTCTACTTCGAACGCTGGATGGCGGTCACCGCGCTCATCGCGCTGGTGCACGACATCCTGGTCACCGCGGGCGTCTACTCGCTCGTCGGGTTCGAGGTCACGCCGGCGACGGTGATCGGCCTGCTGACCATCCTCGGGTTCTCCCTCTACGACACCGTGGTGGTGTTCGACAAGGTCAAGGAGAACACCCGCGGCATCCTCGGTCTGACCCGCCGCACCTACGCCGAGACCGCGAACCTGGCGCTGAACCAGACGCTGATGCGCTCGATCAACACCTCGGTCATCGCGCTGCTGCCGGTGCTGGGCCTGCTGGTCGTCGGCTACATCCTGCTCGGGTCCGGCACGCTGCAGGACCTCGCGCTGGTGCAGCTGAGCGGCATGCTCGCCGGCGTGCTGTCGTCGCTGTTCCTGGCGACCCCGCTGCTGGTCGACTTCAAGATGCGCGACCCGAAGTACAAGCAGCAGGCCGAGCGGGTCCGCGCGCGCCGCGCCAACCAGGCCCGCAAGGCCGCCGAGCGCGAGGCCGACTTCGACGCGAGCGACGACGAGGCGCTGGACGCCGAGCTGCGCAAGGAGAAGGCGTACGCGGCGGCCGCGAGCGTCCCGGCCCGCACGCCAAAGTCGCAGCCGCGGCGTGGGCGGCCGTCGGGCAAGCGGAAGCGCTGACGTGGACCTGGAGCGTGCGCTCGGCCTGATCGCCGAGGTGCCGGACTTCCCGGAGCCCGGTGTGCTGTTCCGGGACCTGTCGCCGCTGTTCGCCGACGCGGACGGGTTCGCGGCGGTGATCGACGCGCTGGCGGCGACGGTCGATCCGGGCACCGATGTGCTGGCCGCGGTCGAGGCGCGCGGGTTCCTGCTCGCCGCGGCCGTCGGCTACGTCCGCGGCATGGGTGTGGTCCTGGTGCGCAAGCCCGGCAAGCTGCCCAGCGTGGCCGGCCGGGTGGACTACGCCCTGGAGTACGGCTCGGCGACCCTGGAACTGCCGTCCGGGGTGGTGCGGCCCGGGCAGCGGGCCGTGGTGGTCGACGACGTGCTCGCCACCGGCGGCACCGTCGCCGCGGCCTGTGAGCTGCTGGAGAAGGCGGGCGCGACGGTCACCGGCGTGTCCGTGGTGATGGAGCTGGCCGCCCTCGACGGGCGGTCGGCGCTGAGCGGCCGGAAGGTCAGCTCGCTCCTGGTCACCTGACCGTTCGGCGCGTCAGCGGGGCGGTCGGCGCGGCTGGGAACAACGAGGTGGCCCGCCGGGGTTACGCTTGGTGCTCTGAAGGCCGCGCGATCAGCAGGAGGTGGGCTTGAGCCAGGAGCTCGAAAGCCCGGCGCCCGCCCGGGAGACCGCCGACAACCGCGGCACGCAGCCGCAGGGCGTCACCAGGGCACCGTCCGCCACGCGGCGCGTCCGCGCCCGGCTCGCGCGGCGGATCACCGCCCAGCGCGCCGCGCCGGTCAAGCAGGTGCTGGAGCCGCTCGCCGCGATCCACCGCGACCTGCACCCGAACGCCGACCTGAGCCTCCTGCAGCGCGCCTACGACGTCGCCGAGGAACTGCACCGCCACCAGCGGCGCAAGTCCGGCGACCCGTACATCACGCACCCGCTCGCGGTGGCGACCATTCTCGCCGAGCTGGGCATGGACACCACCACGCTGGTCGCCGCCCTGCTGCACGACACGGTCGAGGACACCGGCTACTCGGTGGAGCAGCTGACCGCCGACTTCGGTGACAAGGTCGCCCAGCTCGTCGACGGCGTCACCAAGCTGGACAAGGTGAAGCTCGGCACGGCGGCCGAGGCCGAGACCATCCGCAAGATGGTCATCGCGATGGCCCGCGACCCGCGCGTGCTGGTGATCAAGCTCGCCGACCGGCTGCACAACATGCGCACCATGCGGTTCCTGCCGCCGGAGAAGCAGGTGCGCAAGGCCAAGGAGACCCTGGAGGTGCTGGCCCCGCTGGCGCACCGGCTGGGCATGGCCACGGTCAAGTGGGAGCTGGAGGACCTCGCGTTCGCGATCCTGCAGCCCAAGAAGTACGACGAGATCGTCCGCCTGGTCGCCGACCGGGCCCCGTCGCGGGACATCTACCTGCGCAAGGTGATCGACGAGCTGACCGGTGCGCTCGGCGGCTCCCGCATCACCGCGAAGGTCGAGGGGCGGCCCAAGCACTACTACTCGATCCACCAGAAGATGATCGTCCGCGGCCGGGACCTCGACGACATCCACGACCTGGTGGGCGTGCGCATCCTGGTCGAGGACGTGCGCGACTGCTACGCGGCCATGGGTGTAGTGCACGCGCTGTGGCAGCCGATGCCGGGCCGGTTCAAGGACTACATCGCCCAGCCTCGGTTCGGCGTGTACCAGTCGCTGCACACCACGGTGATCGGCCCCGACGGCAAGCCGCTCGAGGTGCAGATCCGCACCTACGAGATGCACCACACGGCCGAGTACGGCATCGCGGCGCACTGGCGGTACAAGGAAACCAAGGGCACCCACCACGGCACCGCCGTCGACATCGACGAGATGGCGTGGATGCGGCAGCTGCTCGACTGGCAGCGAGAAGCCGCGGACCCGGGCGAGTTCCTCGACTCGCTGCGCTACGAGCTCGCCGCCCGCGAGATCTTCGTGTTCACGCCCAAGGGCGACGTGGTGACGCTGCCCGTCGGCGGCACGCCGGTCGACTTCGCCTACGCGGTGCACACCGAGGTCGGGCACCGGTGCATCGGCGCGCGCGTCAACGGTCGTCTCGTGGCGCTGGAACGCAAGCTGGAGAACGGCGACGTCGTCGAGATCTTCACCTCGAAGGCGGAGAACTCCGGGCCGAGCCGCGACTGGCTGACGTTCGCCAAGTCGCCCAAGGCGCGCGCCAAGATCCGCCAGTGGTTCGCCAAGGAACGCCGCGACGAGGCGATCGACGCCGGTAAGGACGCGATCACCAAGGAGGTCCGCAAGGTCGGCCTCCCGTTGCAGCGCCTGGTGTCCGCGGAGGCGATGGGCGCGCTGGCGGCCGAGCTGCACCACCCGGACATCAGCTCGCTGTACGCGGCGGTCGGCGAGGGCCACGTCAGCGCGAAGCACGTCGTGCAGCGGCTGGTGGCGCTGATCGGTGGCGTCGAGGAGGCCGAGGACGAGCTCGCGGCCCGGTCGACGCCGTCCACGGTCACGCGGCGCCGCGCGGCCAACGACGTGGGTGTCGTGGTCAAGGACGCCACCGACGTGTGGACCAAGCTGGCGCGCTGCTGCACCCCGGTGCCCGGCGACGAGATCCTGGGTTTCGTCACCCGCGGTGGTGGCGTCAGCGTGCACCGCACGGACTGCACGAACGCCGAGGACCTGCGCGCCCAGCCCGAGCGGCTGGTCGAGGTGGAGTGGGCGCCGTCCGCGAACTCGGTCTTCCTGGTGTCCATCCAGGTCGAGGCGCTGGACCGGCACCGGCTGCTGTCCGACGTGACGAAGGTGCTGGCCGACGAGAAGGTGAACATCCTGTCCGCGTCGGTGCAGACGTCACGCGACCGGGTGGCCGTCAGCCGGTTCACGTTCGAGATGGGCGACCCCAAGCACCTCGGGCACGTGCTCAAGGTGGTGCGCGGAGTGGAAGGCGTCTACGACGTGTACCGCGTGACGTCGGCGTCCTAGCCGGCCCGGGCGCTCAGCCGAGGGTGAGGACGAAACCGAGCGTCGACGCTTCCTCCTCGGTGGCCCAGGGAACGCGCAGCCGCCGCAGCTTGCGCTCGGTGGGTTGCGCCGACTCGATGAGGTGGCTGGTGGCGACTACGCGGGCTCCACTGTGGATGGCGCGGCCGCCCGCGCCGCCGTGGGTGGACGCGCTCGAGACTGCGCCGTTGTGCGTGCAGGTCCTGGCTACCCCGATCTCGGATCGGGAGGCGGCTCTCATAGCGGTTGAACATTGTTTGCGACGTCCCGCGGACTGCGCCCGCGGGGTGAGACTCATCGCCGGTCGCGGTGGTGTGGCTCACGGCGCTCGCCCCGGCGTGCCCTCTAGGGTCGGTCCATGGCAGCTGGGCTGGAGTTCGCGCGCGACGGGGAAGTGGCCACCCTCACCTTCGCGCGGCCGGAGAAGAAGAACGCGATTTCCCACGACATGTGGGCGGCCATCCCGGACATCGTCGCGGACGTGGAGGGGGATCCGCGGCTCAAGGTGCTCGTCCTGACCGGCGCCGGGCCGGACTTCTCCGCTGGGGCGGACATCTCCGAGTTCGGCAGCCTGCGCTCCACCGCCGACGGCGCCGCCGCCTACGACCGGGTCGTCGAGGGCGCGGTCACCGCGTTGGCCGGGATGACCAAGCCGACCGTGGCGAAGATCCGCGGCAACTGCATCGGCGGCGGCTGCCAGATCTCCGTCGCCTGCGACTTCCGCTTCGCCGACGCCACCGCGCGCTTCGGGATCACCCCCGCGAAACTCGGCATCGTCTACGACTTCCGCTCCACCCGCCAGCTGGTGTCCCTCATCGGGCCCGCCCACGCGCGGTACTTCCTGCTCTCCGGCCAGCTCATCGACGCCGCCCGCGCCCGGGAGATCGGCCTCCTCAACGACGTGTTCACCGACCTCGACGCCGGCGTATCCGACTTCGCGGCCACCCTCTGCTCCCGCTCGCAGACCTCGGTCCGCGGCATGAACCGGATCATCGGCAAGATCCTCGACGGACAGTCCGAAAGCGACAGCGAGGTCGAGGACATCCGCTCGGCCGCCATCCACGGCGAGGACTACGCCGAGGGCGTGGCCGCCTTCCTCGACCGCCGCCCGCCGAAGTTCACCGCCTCCTGACAGCACAGCGGCCTCCGTCCGAACAGGACGGAGGCCGCTTCGGCGACCGAACTCAGCCGATCGTCACCGCGGTGAACTTGACCTCCATGTTCGGCTTGCCGCCACCCGGGCTCGGGTCGAAGCTGCCGTCGTGGCCCGCGCGCGCCACCTTGTCGAGCACCTCCAGGCCGGCGTCGCCGATCGACCCGAACACCGTGTAGTCCGGGCTCAGCTCCGCCGGGCCGTACACCATGAAGAACTGGCTGCCGTTGGTGTTCGGGCCGGCGTTGGCCATCGCCAGCAGGCCGCGGCCGTAGGTCAGCTCGGGGAACGTCTCGTCGGCGAACGAGTAGCCCGGACCGCCACTGCCGGTGCCGGTCGGGTCACCGCACTGCAACATCATCAGGCTCGCGTCGGTGCCCAGCCGCGCGCACGAGGTGTCGGTGTAGTACCCCTGCTGCGCCAGGCTCAGGAAGCTGTTCACGGTGCACGGCGCGAGCGCGCGGTCCAGCGTCAGCGGGATGTCACCGGCGGTGGTCTTCAGCGTGACGTTCACCGTCCCGGTCGACGGGATGTCCTTGGTCTGCGGCGGGTTGTTCGGCTTCGCGGCGGGCTCGCTCGGCGTGGCCGGGTACTCGCACTGCACGGGGTTCGCGAGCGGCGTCGGCCGCTGCGGCACCGCGGCGCGCTGCGTCGGGATGTTCAGCTCGGACGAGGGCGAGGTCGTCGGGGAGGCCGCCGCGTCGCCGCCGTCGCCGCCGCGGGTAGCGAAGAACACCACCAGACCGGCGACCACCACCACCGCGCCGACGGTCGCGCCGACGCCGACGATCTTCCGGCGTTTCGCCTGCTCCGCCCGGCGGGCCATCTGCCGCTCGAGCTTGCGCTTCGCGGCCTCACGGCGCTGCTGGTTGGTCGCCACCTGCCCTCCAGAATCCACTCGACGTCACCGATCGGGTGGCGGCAGTCTATGGGCACAGCCTGTGAGGACCCTGTACAGCCCCGGTTAGGGTGGGTGCCGGGCATCCCGGGCACGGGTGGACGGGTCGACGCGGAGGTGGATTTTCGTGCTCGTCGTCGGGTTTCCGGCAGGCGCGCTGCGGGCCAACTGCTACCTGCTCGCGCCCGGCCCGGACACCCCCTGCGTGGTGGTCGACCCGGGTGAGGACTCCGCGGCCCGCGTCGCCGAGGCCCTCGCCGAGCACCGCCTCACCCCGGCGGCCGTGCTCGCCACCCACGGCCACTCCGACCATGTCGGAGGCGCGGCGGCGCTCACCGCGGCCCACGACGTTCCGATGTGGATCCACCCCGCCGACCGCGGCCTGCACGACGGCGACCAGCCCGCGGATGTCCGCGACCTCACCGGCGCGCCGCTGGAGCTGGCCGGCCTGGCGATCGATGTCGACCTCGTGCCCGGCCACACCGACGGCTCGGTGGTGTTCCGCGTGACCACACCGGAGGGCGGCCGGCTCGCTCTGACCGGCGACACGCTCTTCGCCGGCTCGGTCGGCCGCGGCGACCAGCGGCGGCTGGGGGAGTCCCTGCGCGACGCGCTGCTGCCGCTGCCCGACGACACGGTGGTGCTGCCCGGGCACGGCCCGGCCACGACGATCGGCCGCGAACGGGCCGGCAATCCGTTCCTGAGCGGGGCGCGCAGCGTCGTCCCGGTGCGGTGATGGGGGGAGAAGTGACCGAGCCGAAGAAGCCGGTGGAACCGCAGCGGCTGCCGCTGCACCAGGAGGACCCGGGGCTGACGCGCCGCAGGCTGATCTCCGGCCTGGCTGGCGTGCTGATCATGGCCGCCGCGTTCGGCGGGATCGCGGGACTGATCGGCGGGCAGGTCGCCGGACTGGTCGCCGCGGCGATCGTCGGGCTGCCGCTGCTGTACGTGGTGCTGTGGAACGTGCGGCGCAAGCTGTGGCTGGAGGGCACGGCGGTACTGGTGCGCACGTGGCGCACCCGCCGGGTGGACCTGGCGCAGGCGCGGCGCATCGACCTGCTGGTGACCGACGTGCGCGGCGCGCGCACGGTCAGCCTGCTGTTCAACTCCGGGCAGCGCGGCCAGGTCGTCAAGATCGACCTGGCCGTCTACGCCGGCACCGGCGGGCGCGAGCTGCCCATCCTCACGCTGCGGCGGCTGGCCGACGCGGTGGCGAACAACATCGAGGCCAACGGGCTGGTGTTTTCCGAGCTGCTGGTCGCGCAGCTGCGTGCCGAAGCGCGGGGCGCGGGCGTGCCGGACCGGCCGCTCTACCAGCTGGCGTCCGCGGCGCCGTCGGGCAAGATCGCCCAGCGGTTCACGATGGAGGCCGTGAGCCGGTTCGTCGCGCAGCTGGGGTGATCTCGCCGTTGCGGCCGCCGAGCCGGTCCTCGATCCGGGACAGCTGCTCGCGGATGCCTTCCAGCTGGTAGACGATCTCCGGCAGCTCCTCCGCCGCGAAGGTGGCGAGCCGCTCCAGGTGCTTGGCCGCGTCGCGCAGTTCGGTGAGAGCGGTGGCGATCCGCGGCAGGCTCGTGACCGTGCGGGCCACGGCTTTCGTCAGGCGCCGCGGCAGTGCGTGAACGACCATGACCCCTCCCCGCCGGACGGGAACTGTGCCCGGCCTTCGTACCCCATCGCGGGGGTCGTGACCAGGGCGGGGTGCCGGGCTGTGGCTAGTGGTCGCTGGTGTGGCTGATGTGACTGGTGGGCTCGCGGCTGGCGATCAGCGCGGCGAGGACGGTGGTGACCGGCACCGCCGCGACGATGCCGACGCTGCCCGCCAGCGTCCGGACGATCTCCTGCGCGATGTCCTGCGAGCCGAGGATCGCGCCGAGCCCGACGCCGGAGATCGACGAGTACAGCATCACTGGCAGCGCGGCGCCCGCGTACGCCATCACCAGCGTGTTCACCGCGGAGCCGACGTGGTCGCGGCCGATGCGCAGCCCAGCGGAGTACAGCTCGCGCCAGCTCAGCGACGGGTTGGCGCGGCGCAGCTCCCACACGGCGCTGGTCTGGGTGACGGTGACGTCGTCGAGCACGCCGAGCGCGCCGATGACGATGCCGGCCAGCAGCAGGCCGCGCGCGTCGATGCCGTGACCGAGGGCGGCGATGAGCGTCGAGGTGCTGTCGTCCAGGCCGGTCAGCGACGCGGCCGCGGAGAAGATCGCCGACAGCGCGCCGATCAGCGCGAGGCTCACCAGCGTGCCCAGCACCGCGACCGACGTGCGGGCGGACAGGCCGTGGGTCAGGTACAGGGCGATGAACATGATCAGCCCGGCGCCCACGATCGCGACCAGCAGCGGGTTCTCCCCGGCGAGGATCGCGGGCAGCACGAACGCCACGAGCACGACGAAGCTGAGGACCAGCGCGCCGAGGGCGGCCACGCCGTGCCAGCGCCCGAGGACGACCACGGCGACCGCGAACAACGCGGCGAGCACCGCGAGCGGGACGCCGCGCTGGAAGTCGACGAGCTGGTAGGAGGAGGGGTCGGCGGCGTCCGCGCCGTTGTAGGCCAGCACGACGTCGTCGCCGGCGGTGAAGCGCGGCGTGCTCGGCTCGATGGGCACGGTCAGCTCGACGCTGCGGCCGCTGCCAGGGCCGTCGGTGAGGGCGATGGTGGCGGTGAGGCAGGGCTTGGCGTCCGGCTGGTCGCCGACCTGCACCTGACCGGCGGCCAGGCACGGGCCGGAGGTGGCGGTGGTGATGGTGCCGTGGACCGGGGTGCCCTGGGAGATCGCCGAGGCGGGCTTTTCCTGGCCCCAGGGGTAGAGCAGCAGCAGCCCGGCGACAGTGAGGGCCGCGATGGGGGCGAGCAGCCAGATGAGGAGGAGCTTGACGCGCCGGGAGGCCGGGGGTGCGGGGGAGTGACCGTGCCCGTGGCCGTGCCCGGTGGGTGGAGTGGCGGGCGGCGCAGCGGCGCGGCGGCGGGTGGGGGCCGCGGTGCCGTCGGCCACGCCGGTGCGGGGGCGTTCGGCGTGGTCTGGTGCCGGTTCGGCGGTGGGGTGGTGCCCGTCCGCGCTCCGGGCGCGGTGCGCTGCGCGGGCGGATCGCTCTTCGGGAGGATCGGCTTGGCGGGCCGTTTCACTGGTGCGACGTGCCCCGCGGCGGGCGGCCGCCTCGGCGGCCAGGCGCCGGGACCGGCGAGTGGTGCCGTCGGGGTCCCCGCCGCTCGTCGCGGCGGGCTGCTGACGGTGCGCCGGGCGGCGTGCCCTCGGGGCGGAGGGGACGGCACCGTCCTGCGGCTCGCCGGCTTTCGCCGGGTCGGCGGCGTGCCCACGCTGCGCGTCCGCACGCCCGCCGGTCCGCGGGGAATCCCCGGCGGGCCAGGCCGAGGCGCCGGGTTCGGTGTAGCCGCGCGTCCGGCGTGCGCGGCGGGGGTCGGCAGCAGGCGGCCCGGGGACGCGGCGGATCGGACCGGTCTCCGCCGCGGGGTCGTCGTCGTGCTGCACCGGTCCATCGTCCCGCCCGCCCGTGTCACTCCAGCGGGTGGGTCGTGAAATTCCTCCGCGAAACCGCGTAACGACGGCGGCGTGGCTCCGTCCTACTGGCGTAGAGCAGCAGGAGGACAGGAGGCCCATCGTGCACGCCGAAACGGTCGAAGAACACCAGTTCGTCAGCCTGGACGGCTACGACGTCCCGGTCTTCTCCCGGTGGAGCTACACCACCGCCGATCCCTACGCCGTCACGCTGTCCTTCCGCGCCGACCGCGGCCGGTGGGTCGAGTGGTGCTTCGCGCGCGACCTGCTCGTCGAGGGCCTGAACGGGCCGGCTGGCGAGGGCGACGTGCGGATCCGGCCCGACGTGACGGCAGGCCCGGACCAGCTGATGATGGAGCTGGAGTCGCCGGACGGGTACGCGATCGTCGAGTTCAGCCGCGAAGGCGCGGCCCGCTTCATCGCCTCCACCCACACGCTCGTGCCGCTCGGCGCGGAGGGCGCCCTGGTCGACGTGGACGGGTTCATCGCGGAGATCACCAAGGTCTGAGAGCCGTTCCCCGCGGCGGCCCGCGGCGTTCACCACGCCGTGATCGACTCCGCGGATGAGCCTGCTCACGCGCGCCACGGCGGCGGTGGCCGCCCTCCTGCTCCTCCTCGTCACCGCTCCCTCGGCGACCGCCGACACCGCGCTCGCCCGCGGCGTCGCCTACCGGACCCTGACCCTGTCCACCGCGCACGGACCGGTCGTCGCGCACCTCGTCACGGCCGACCTGACCGATCCGCGCGTGGACGTCGACCTGCTGCACCCGGCGTCGGTCGCCGAGCGGGCCACCGTCTCCGCCCTGGTCACCGCGCAGCACGCGGTCGCCGGGATCAACGGCGACTTCTTCAACATCAGCGAGACCCACGCCGGGATCACGCCCACCGGGTCCTCGGTCGGGCCGGAGATCGCCGACGGCGACGACCTCAAGTACGCCGTGCCGGACGGGCAGCGGTTCGGTCCCGCGATGCCGTCCGGCGTCACCACCAGCGACGTGTTCGGCTTCGGCGCCGACCACCGGTTGCGCACCGCGCGGCTGGAGTTCGCGGGCACGCTGCGCTCCCGGGCGGGCGAGTTCGACCTGGAAGGGCTCAACCAGTACGCGCTGCCGGTGGACGGCATCGGCGTCTACACCCCGGAGTGGGGCTCGATGTCCCGGGCCCGCGCGGCCTGCGGCACCGACACCAGCCGCTCGGCGCCGTGCACGTCACAGGTCGAGGAGGTCGTGGTGCGGCACGGGGTCGTGGTCGCCGAGTCCGCGGGCGCGGGCGCCGGGCCGATCGAACCCGGCAGCGTCGTGCTGCTCGGCCGCGAGCGTGGCGCGACCGAGCTGGCCGGGCTCCGGGTGGGCGACCGGGTGCTGGTGACCGACCGGCTCGTCGCGCGGGGCGTTCCGCCGTTCGAGTTCGCGGTCGGCGGGTTCCCCATCCTGGACGACGGGGCCGCGCTGCCCGGGCTGGACGCCTCGCTCGCGCCGCGCACGGCGGCCGGGGCGAGCGCGGACGGCCGGACGCTGTACCTGCTCGCGGTCGACGGCCGCAGCGCCGCCAGCACCGGGATGGGCGTCGGCGAGGTCGCGGCGCTGCTGGCGTCGCTGGGCGCGAGCGAGGCGGTGAACCTCGACGGTGGCGGGTCGACGACCCTGGTGACCGCCGGTCGCGGCGCCCCGGTGACGGTGCGCAACACGCCCTCGGACGGCGCGGAACGCGCGGTCGCCAACGGGATCGGCGTGTTCGTCCGTTAACCGGCGCGGCGGCGCAGCACCACGTGGGCGTGGTGCCCGGCGGCGACGAGGACCTGCGCCCCGCAGATGACGACGAGCACCCACCCGGCGCCGAGGTGGCGGACCAGGAACGCCCCGGCCACCGCACCCGCGACCAGGCCGGCCACCGACACCAGGCGCCGGGTGGTGGCGCCGCGGCCGGCGGAACGGTCCGCGAGGTCGCCGACGAGCGCGGCCAGCGTGCGGGTGACCACGGTGGTCGTCATGTCCGGCACCGCCAGGCGGTTCACCGTGCCGTTGCGGACGCCCATCGCCAGTGCCAGCGCGGCGGCGGCGAGGTAGCGGGCACCGGCGAACGCCCCGGCCGCCGCGACCGCGGTCAGGGCCGCCTCTACCGCGAGCGCGCCGAGGAACGCCGGGTGTGGCGCGGCGATCGAGGACGCCAGCCACGCGGCGCCCGCGGCGCCGGCCACGAACGCGACGAGCGCGGTCACCGCCGCCGCGACGTCGAAGCCGGGCTCCCCGGCCGCCGCGAAACCGAGGAACACCAGGTTGCCGGTCATGTTGGCGGTGAAGACCCTGCCCAGGGCCAGGAAGCTGACCGCGTCGATCAGGCCGCTGAGGACGGTCAGCGCCCCGAGCGCCACCGGCACCGGTTCGTGGTTCACCAGCCCGCGCACCACGCCTCCCCTCTCATCGTCCACACGGGACGGACAGCCACTCCTGCGGCGGCACGCCCAGCCGGATGCGGTCCAGCTGCTCCAGCAGCGTCTCCAGCCTGCCGGGGTCGTCGAGGTACTCCAGCGCCGCCCGGTAGAAGGCGTTGGCCATGGTCGCCGGCATCAGGTCCGACGCGTCGAAGCAGAGCGTACCGCCCGAGCGGAGCGCCTCGGCGACCTTGCGGGCCGCCGGGTTGCCGTCGTAGACGCGCAGGTCCACCGAGCGCGTCGCGGAAAACGCGCTCCCGCCGCTGACCCGCGGCCAGATCTCCTGCGCCGCCGGGGAGGCGAGGTACCGGATCAGCGCCCGCGACGCCGGCGTGTCGGTGAACATGCCCGCCAGGTCGGCCGACACCTCGTAGGTCCCCGGCGCCACGTCCGGGCCGGCCGGCGGGACGGCCACGAAGTCCAGGCCGCGCCCGGCGTCCGGGTACCGCGCGAGCATGAACGACCCGTTGTGCTCGTACGCGCAGCTCTGCGGCGACGCCAGCATTCCCTTGCCGGCGTCGGCGAAGTCGGTCAGCAGCACCCGTCCCGGGTTGTCCCCGACGGTGCCCGCCATCATCGCGCCCCACGTCTGCCACGCCCGCCGCACCGCGGGCGCCGTCCACGCCAGCTGCCCGGCCCCCCACTGCCGGTACACGTCCGGGCCGGCCTGGTGCAGCAGCACGTCCTCGACCCAGTCGGTGCCCGGCCACCCGGACACCGGCGGCGCGCTCAGCCCGAGGCACCAGGGTCGCGCGCCGGTCGCCGCTGCGAACTCGTCCCAAGTGGACGGCTGCGCCAGGCCGTGCAGGGCCGGGTTGAACCACACGATGCTCTTCAGGTCCACCTTCACCGCGATCCCGTACAGGTGCGCCTGCCCGGCCACCTGCAGCTGGAGCCACTGTGGACCATAGATCGATGCGGGCGGCGCGCCGAGCACGTCGTCCAGCGAGTACAGGTTGTGCGAGCGCACGTAGGTGACGAGCTCGCCCGGGTTGGGCACGACCGCGATGTCCGGTGGGTTGCCGTTCTGCACGTCCGAGGCGAGCACCTGCGACACCGCGCGAGTGCCCTGGTAGCGCACCCGGATGCCGGTCTGCGCGGTGAACCCGGCCAGCACCTGCTCGAACGCCGCGCCCTCGGCGCCGGTCCACGACGCGAGCACGGTGAGCGTGCGCGTGCCCGCCCCGGCGCCGCAGCCGGTCAGGCACGCGGCGACCAGAAGCAGCACCCCGGCGAGGCCCCTCATGAGCGGAACCGGTATTCGTCCAGCCGGGCGTGCAGCCCCCACCCGGCGAGCACGGCGATCGCCAGCGTCACCGCGGGCACCACGAGCGGCAGCTGGTTGCTCGCGGCGGCCGCCTCCAGCCGGTCGTTGACGTCCCGGGTGCCCGCGGCGGTGGTCGCCTCGTCCGGGATGGCCCCCGCCACGCTCGTCGGCGCCGGGCCGGCGGCGGCCACCGTCAGGCCGCAGTCCCCGGCCCGGCAGTGCGCGGTGACCAGCCGGATCAGCTTGTCCTGTCCGTCGGCGTCGGTCAGCGCCATCCGCCGGTCCCACCCGGCCAGCACACCGGTCAGCCGGTCCTGCGCGGTCGCCAGCCGATGCGCCGCGACGAGCGTGAACATCATGCTGGCGCACAACCCGAGCAGCAGCAACGTCGCCGCCAGCAACTGCGGGTTCAGCAGCCGCTGGAAGCGCTTCCCCAGGTACAGCTGCGTGACGCAGAGCAGCGCGAGCAGCAACGCGACCGGCACCGCCCACAGCGCGGGCGTGGCCGGGTGCAGCCAGCCGGTCGTCAGCTGCCGCGCCAGCGCCTGCTCCTGCACCGACCGCAGGTCGTCGAGTTGTTTCAGCACGCCGTCGGGGGAGCGCAGCAGCTGCGACGAGGCGTCCCACAGGTCGGCCGTGCCGACGACCTCGCCGCCGCCCTGCCGGTAGTGCGCGTCGGCCTGCGCGACCGCCGCCCGGTAGGCGGCGAGCAGCCCCTCGACCAGCCGCAGGATCTGGCTGCCCGCGTCCCCGGCCTCGTTCAGCTCGGCGGCGCGGGTGAGGCTCTGGCTCGCCAGCGCGGTCTGCGTGGCGTACTCGGTGCCCGCTCCGGCGAGGCGGACCTCGCCGGAGGAGAAGCTGCGCACGGCCGCCCGGTCCGCGCGGATCAGCGCCGACTTCGCCGCCGCGACCTCGACGACCGCCTGCGCGGTCCGGTCCCGCACGGTCTCCGCCGCCGACTGCACGCCGCGCACCGTGGCGAACCCGGTGACCAGCACCGCCGCGGTGGTCACCAGCAGCGCCAGCCGCAGCCGGACCAGGGTGCGCCGGGTCGTGCTCACCACAGGGACCTCGCCCGCACGGCGTTGGCCCGGTCGATCAGCACGCCGTGCTCGCCGGCGGTGCGGGCCTGGCGCGACAGATCCCGGTAGGACCGTTCGAGCCGGTCCCGCAAACCCTTCTCCGACACCGGATCGCCGAGCACCGGACCCGGCGGCAGCGACCCGTCGCCGTGGTCGAGCACGAACGAGAAAGCGCTCTCCAGCACGGCGGTGGCCAGCCGCAGCCACGACTCCTCGCTGTCCAGGGTCAGGGTGTGCACCCGGTCCCGCCGCGGTCACGCCTTCGGTCGTCATCGGTCCTCCCCCGGCTTGGTGAGCGAGACGACGAGACCGTCCGCATCGGACTCG
>NZ_JBEXTX010000135.1:0-19140 GCF_040614175.1 Amycolatopsis sp. NPDC006131 | reverse complement strand
CTCGCAATCCACACCGAACCCGGAGGTCCTCACCCATATCAAGATCATCCTCAGCGTGTCAGCCCATCACCAACGTCCCCGAACAGCACACCTAGAGCACCTGGAGCCCTAGAGGAACTCGCCGACCAGCCAGGACACCAGGGACAGGGACCCCATCGACACCAGGGTGGACACCAGCACGCAGTCCCGCACGAACCGGCTGTCCAGGGCGTACTGGCTGGTCGCGATGAAGATGTTCTGCGCGGTGGGCAGCCCGGCGCACACGGTCACGATCATCAGCACCGGGTGCGGCAGGCCGAGCAGCAGTCCGATGCCGAGGGTGATCGCGGGCTGGGCGAACAGCTTCAGCCCCACCACGGTCGCCATCTCCACCCGCCGGGTCCCCATCGGTTCCCGGGCGCCGCCGGAGGTGAGCGACATCCCCAGCACCAGCAGCGCGGTGCCGACCCCTGCCGAGGCGAGCAGGTGCAGCGGCTGCGCCACCAGGTGCGGCAGGTGCAGCCCGCTCGCCCGGAACAGGATCCCGGTCAGCGACGCGGCGATCACCGGGGTGCGCACCGGCAGCATCAGCAGCGTCCGCCACCGCGAGCGGCCCGGCTCCCGCGCGTCGGTCTCCAGCAGCGCCAGCAGCGACGGCATCAGCACCAGCGTCTGCAGCAGGATCACCACGATGATGAACGCGGAGTCGCCGAACAGCTGCAGCAGCACCGGGATGCCCAGGTTGCCGGCGTTGGCGTAGCAGGAGGCCATCCCGCTGACCGCCCACTCCGACAGCTTGCGCCGGAACACCCACTTGCCCAGCGCGAAGCCGATCGCGCCCACCACGACGGTGCCGATCAGGAACGCGATCACGCCCGGGTTCAGCAGGGCGGTCAGCGGCGTGTCCTGCATGGTGGTGAACAGCACCGCGGGCATCGCGACGACGAAGACGTACTTCGTCAGCGCCGCCTCGGCCCCGTCGCCGAGCACGCGGAACCGGCCGAGCAGGTACCCCAGTCCGGTCAGTGCCCAGATCGGCGCGAACGCCGGCAGGACACCGCCGGTCAAAGCCGGCAGGAGCGGATGTCGGAGGCGAGCACCGCCTTCGCACCCACCTCGGCCAGCTCGTCCATGATCTGGTTGACCTTCTTGCGGGGCACCATCGCCCGCACCGCGACCCAGTCCGGGTCGGCCAGCGGCGCGACGGTCGGCGACTCCAGGCCGGGGGTGATGGCGACCGCCTTGTCCAGCAGCGTCCGCGGGCAGTCGTAGTCGAGCATCATGTACTGCTGCGCGAACACCACACCCTGCAGCCGGGCGGTCAGCTGCGCCTTCGCCTTCTGCGCGTCGCTGCCGGCGCGCTGCACCAGCACCGCCTCGGACACGCAGATCGGGTCGCCGAACGCGACCAGGTTGTGCTGGCGCAGCGTGCGGCCGGAGCCGACCACGTCGGCGATGGCGTCGGCGACGCCGAGCTGGATCGAGATCTCCACCGCGCCGTCCAGCCGGATCACCTCGGCCTCCACGCCCTGCCGGGCGAGGTCGTCGCGCACCAGCTTCGGGTAGGAGGTGGCCAGCCGCTTGCCCTGCAGGTCGGCCGGCTTCCAGTCCTGCCCGGCCGGGGCCGCGTAGCGGAAGGTGGAGCCGCCGAAGCCCAGCGCCAGCACCTCCTCGACCGGCGCGCCGGAGTCCAGCGCCAGGTCGCGGCCGGTGATGCCGAGGTCCAGCTCGCCAGAGCCGACGTAGATCGGGATGTCCTTGGGGCGCAGGAAGAAGAACTCGACCTCGTTGTTCGGGTCGAGCACGGTCAGGTCGCGCTGCTCATGCCGCTGGCGGTAACCGGCCTCGCCGAGCATCTCCGACGCCGGCCCGGCCAGCGCTCCCTTGTTCGGCACCGCAACCCGCAGCATGCCCTCACTCCTCGTTCGTTCTCGGCCCCGCTACAGGTAGCGGTACACGTCCTCGGTGGTCAGCCCGCGCCCGAGCATCAGCACCTGAACCCGGTACAGCAGCTGGGAGATCTCCTCGGCCAGCCGGTCGTCGGACTCGTGCTCGGCGGCGATCCAGACCTCGCCGGCCTCCTCGAGCACCTTCTTGCCCTGGGCGTGCACGCCGGCGTCCAGCGCCTGCACGGTGCCCGATCCCTCGGGTCGGTTGCGGGCCCGCTCGGTGAGCTCGGCGAACAGCTCGTCGAAGGTCTTCACGGTCTGTAGATCCTTCCATCCGGCCCGCCCCGGGGGCGATCCGGGCCGCCGCTGCTGACGGCGACGTCACACCAGTGCGCGCAGCGTGTCCGCGTCCACCCCGGTCAGCGAGGTGCGGAACACCCGGCGGGGGCCGGCTTCGACGGACACGTCATTGGGCACGACCAGCACGACGCAGCCCGCGGCGGCGGCCGACGCGGCGCCCGGCGGGGAGTCCTCGACGGCCACGCAGCGTGCCGGGTCCGCGCCGAGGAGCCGCGCCGCGCGCAGGTAGGGCTCGGGGTGCGGCTTGTTGAGCCCGTCCACCTCGTCACCGCAGACCGTGACGTCGAAGAACTCCCGCCCGATGGTGTCCAGCGCCAGCTCGGTCAGCGACCGCTCGGTGGAGGTGACCAGCGCCGAGGGCACCCCGGCGCGGCGCACCGCGGTCAGCGCCTCGCGGGCGCCGGGCCGCCACGGCAGCTCGTCGGCGAACAGGTTCGCCGTCCGGTCGCGGATCCACGCGCCGGTCTCCGCGACCGCCGCGGCGGTCGGCTCGTGGCCGGTCACCGTCAGCAGGAAGCCCGCGGTGGCGTCCATGTTGGACCCGACGAGCGTGAGCCGCTGCTCGGTGGATAGCGTCCCGCCCAGCCACTCCGCGCACTCGTAGAGCGCGACGTCCCACAGCTTCTCCGAGTCGACGAGCGTGCCGTCCATGTCCCAGAGCACGGCAGCAAGGCCGTCCGTCAAGTGGTTCTCCCTCTGCTCAGGTGTTGAAGTACTTGGCCTCGGGGTGGTGGGCCACGATCGCGTCGGTGGACTGCTCGGGGTGCAGCTGGAACTCCTCGGACAGCTTCACGCCGATCCGTTCCGCGTCGAGCAGCTCCACGATGGTCGCGCGGTCCTCCAGGTTCGGGCAGGCGCCGTAGCCGAGGGAGAAGCGGGCGCCGCGGTAGCCCAGTTTGAAGAAGTCCTCGACCGAGCGCGGGTCCTCGTCGGCGACCGCGCGGCCGCTGGTGAAGTGCAGCTCCTGCCGGACGCGGCGGTGCCAGTACTCGGCCAGCGCCTCGGTGAGCTGCACGCCGAGGCCGTGGACCTCCAGGTAGTCGCGGTAGGCGTCGTTCGCGAACAGCTCGTTGGCGTAATCGGCGATCGGCTGCCCCATGGTGACCAGGGTCAGCGGCAGCACGTCGACCTCGCCGGTGGCGCGGGGCCGGAAGAAGTCGGCCAGGCACAGGTAGCGGTCGCGGGTCTGGCGCGGGAACGTGAACCGCGCCCGCTCCGGGGCGTCGGCGTGCGCCTCGGTCAGCACCACCAGGTCGTTGCCCTCGGCCACGGCCGGGAAGTAGCCGTACACCACCGCGGCGTGCTGCAGGACCCCGTCGGTGGCCAGCCGGTCAAGCCAGTACCGCAGCCGCGGGCGCCCTTCGGTCTCCACCAGCTGCTCGTAGCTGGGTCCCTGCCCGCCGCGGGCGCCGCGCAGGCCCCACTGGCCGAGGAAGGTGGCCCGCTCGTCGAGCAGGGCGGCGTACTCGGCGACCGGGATGCCCTTCACCACCCGGGTGCCCCAGAACGGCGGCACGGGCACGGGAACGTCGGTCGCGACATCGGAACGGGCGGGAATGGGGGCCTCCGGCTCTCGGGCGGACTTGCGGGCTTCGGCGATGCGCAGGGACCGCTCGCGGCGGGCCTTGCGCTCCGCTCTCTTGGCCGCCTCCTCCGCACTGATCTCCGGCGCCAGCCCCCGCTTGGCCGCCATGATCGTGTCCATCAGCCGCAGGCCTTCGAAGGCGTCCCGCGCGTAGCGCACGTCGCCGTGGTAGAGCTCGGCGAGGTCGTTCTCGACGTAGGTGCGGGTCAGCGCCGCGCCGCCGAGCAGGACCGGCCAGCGCTCGGCGACTCCGCGGGAGTTCATCTCCTCCAGGTTCTCCTTCATGATCACCGTGGACTTCACCAGCAGCCCGGACATGCCGATCGCGTCCGCGCCGTGTTCGTCGGCCGCGTCCAGGATCGCGTTGACCGGCTGCTTGATACCCAAGTTGATCACGTCGTAACCGTTGTTCGACAGGATGATGTCGACCAGGTTCTTGCCGATGTCGTGCACGTCGCCCTTGACCGTGGCCAGGACGATCTTCCCCTTGCCGGAGGAGTCCGTCTTGTCCATGTGCGGCTCGAGGTAGGCCACCGCGGTCTTCATGACTTCCGCGGACTGCAGCACGAACGGCAGCTGCATCTGGCCGGACCCGAACAGCTCGCCGACGGTCTTCATGCCGGACAGCAGGGTGTCGTTGACGATGTCCAGCGCCGGCTTCTCGGCCAGTGCCGCGTCGAGGTCGGCCTCCAGCCCGGTGCGCTCGCCGTCGACGATCCGCCGCTCCAGCCGCTCGAACAGCGGCAACGCGGCCAGCTCCTCGGCGCGCGAAGCCCGGCTGGACGCGGCCGACACGCCCTCGAACAACGACATCAGCTTCTGCAGCGGGTCGTAGCCGTCCCGGCGGCGGTCGTAGACCAGGTCGAGCGCGACCTCGCGCTGCTCGTCCGGGATCCGGGCCATCGGCAGGATCTTCGACGCGTGCACGATCGCCGTGGTCAGCCCGGCTTCGACGCACTCGTGCAGGAACACGGAGTTGAGCACCTGGCGCGCGGCGGCGTTGAGCCCGAAGGAGACGTTGGAGATGCCCAGCGTCGTCTGCACCTCCGGGTAGCGGCGCTTGAGCTCGCGGATCGCCTCGATCGTCTCCAGAGCGTCGCGCCGGGTCTCCTCCTGGCCCGTGGTGATCGGGAAGGTGAGGCAGTCGACGATGATGTCGGAGACCCGCATGCCCCAGTTGGTCACCAGGTCCTCGATCGTGCGGGTGGCGACGCGGACCTTCCACTCGGCGGTGCGGGCCTGGCCCTCCTCGTCGATGCACATCACCACGACCGCGGCGCCGTGCTCGGACACCAGCCGCATGATCTTCTGGAAGCGCGAGTCCGGGCCGTCGCCGTCCTCGTAGTTGACGCTGTTGACCACGCACCGGCCGCCCAGCCGCTCCAGCCCGGCCTGCAGCACCGCGGGCTCGGTGGAGTCGAGCATGATCGGCAGCGTGGACGCCGTCGCCAGCCGCCCGGCCAGCTCGGCCATGTCCGCCGCACCGTCCCGGCCCACGTAGTCCACGCACAGGTCGAGCAGGTGCGCGCCGTCGCGGGTCTGCTCGCGCGCGATCTCCACGCAGTCCTCGTAGCGGCCTTCGAGCATGGCCTCGCGGAACTTCTTGGAGCCGTTGGCGTTGGTGCGCTCCCCCACCATCAGCACCGAGGCGTCCTGCTCGAACGGCACCGCCTGGTACAGCGAGGACACGCCCGGCTCGTGCCGCGGCCGTCGGGGGGCGCGCTCGGCGTCCCGCACCGCCTCGGCCAGCTGCCGGATGTGCTCGCCGGTGGTGCCGCAGCAGCCGCCGACCAGGCCGACGCCGAACTCGCGCACGAACCCCGACAACGCCTCGGCCAGCCCTTCCGGCGACAGCGGGTAGACCGCGCCGTCCGGGCCCAGCTCGGGCAGGCCGGCGTTGGGCATCACCGACAGCGGCACCCGCGCCGACTTCGACAGCGTCCGCAGGTGCTCGCTCATCTCGGCGGGGCCGGTCGCGCAGTTCAGCCCGATCACGTCGATGCCCAGCGGCTCCAGCGCGGCCAGCGCGGCGGCGACCTCGGTGCCCAGCAGCATGGTGCCGGTCGTCTCCACCGTGATCGAGGCGATCACCGGCACCTCGCGGCCCGCCCCGCGCATCGCCCGGCGCGCGCCCAGGATCGCGGCCTTGGTCTGCAGCAGGTCCTGCGAGGTCTCCACCAGCACCGCGTCCACCCCGCCGTGCAGCAGGCCGGTGACCTGCTCGGCGTAGGCGTCCCGCAGCCGCGCGTACGGCGCGTGGCCGAGCGTGGGCAGCTTGGTGCCCGGGCCGACCGAGCCGAGCACGAAGCGCGGGCGGTCCGGCGTCGCGTGCTCGTCGGCGGTCTCCCGCGCCAGCCGCGCCCCCGCCTCGGCCAGCTCGGCGATGCGGTCGGCGATCCCGTACTCCCCCAGGTTCGCCAGGTTCGCGCCGAAGGTGTTCGTCTCCACCGCGTCCGCGCCTGCCTCCAGGTAGGTGCGGTGGATGCCCCGCACCACGTCCGGGCGGGTCACGTTCAGGATCTCGTTGCAGCCTTCCAGGCCCGCGAAGTCGTCCAGGGACAGCTCGTGCGCCTGCAGCGCCGTGCCCATCGCCCCGTCCGCCACGACCACACGGGCGGCGAGGGCGTCCAGCAGCGGTGACGAGAAACGACCGGACATGACACCAGGCTACGGTCTCGTCACCGCCCGCCGGGTCGTAGGCTGGGTGGGTGAGTGACCCAGCCGACGCGATCCCACAGCCCGAGACCCCGGACCCGGAGGACACCACGGCCAGGGACCGGGTGATGATCCTGGCCTTCGAAGGCTGGAACGACGCAGGTGACGCGGCCAGCACGGCCCTGGAGCACCTCCAGCTGAGCTGGGACGCCAAGCCGCTCGCCGAGCTCGAGCCGGACGACTACTACGACTTCCAGGTCAGCCGCCCGACGGTGCGGATGGTGGACGGCGTCACCCGCAGGGTGGAATGGCCGACCACACGGCTGGCGATCTGCCACCCGCCCGGCTACGACCAGGACATCGTGCTGGTGACCGGCCCCGAGCCGAACATGCGGTGGCGCGCCTTCTGCCGTGAACTGCTCGACCACATCGAGGAGCTGGGGGTGACCACCGTCGTCACGCTCGGCGCCCTGCTGGCCGACACCGCCCACACCCGCCCGGTCCCGGTCACCGGCACCGCCTACGACCCGGAGGCCGCGGCCCGGTTCGGGCTGGAGCGCAGCCGCTACCAGGGCCCGACGGGCATCGTGGGCATCCTCCAGGACGCGTGCGTGCAGGCGGGCATCCCGGCGATTTCCATCTGGGCCGCGGTGCCGCACTACGTGTCCCACCCGCCCTCGCCGAAGGCGACGCTGGCGCTGCTGCACAAGCTCGAGGACGTCCTGGACGTCGAGGTGCCGCTGGGCGCGCTGCCCGAGCAGGCCGAGGAGTGGCAGCAGACGGTCAGCGAGATGGCCGAGGAGGACGAGGAGATCGCCGAGTACGTCCGGTCCCTGGAGGAGCGTGGCGACGCGGAGACCGCGATCACCCTGGAGGAGTCGAGCGGCGAGAAGATCGCCGCCGAGTTCGAGCGTTACCTGCGGCGGCGTCGACCGGGCGCGGAGGGACCGGGACCGGCAGGCCGGTGAGCGGGCGGCCCGCCCGCGCCGCGCTCTACGTCGGTGGCCTCCTCGGCCCGTTCGGGGGCGGGGTGGTGTCGTCGATGCTGCCCGAGCTGTCGGCCAGCTTCGGCGTGTCACCGGGCACCGCGGCGTCCTCGCTGACCGCCTACCTGCTGCCGTTCGCGCTGGTCATGCTCGTGTCCGGGACCTACGGCGCGCGCTGGGGCCCGGTGCGCACGATCCGGATCGCCTACGCCGGCTACGTGCTGGCGGCGGCGCTGGCCGCGCTCGTGCCGTGGTTCTGGCTGTTCCAGGTCACCCGCGGGCTGCAGGGCGTGGCCAACGCGTTCACCACGCCGCTGCTGCTGACCAAGCTCGCCGCGATCACCCCGGCCGACCGGCTCGGCCGGGCGCTCGGCACGTTCGGGGCGATGCAGGCGCTCGGGCAGACGTCCGCGCCCCTGATCGGCGGGCTGGCCGCGGAGGCCGACTGGCGGTGGGCGTTCGCCGGGATCGCGCTGGTCGCGCTGGCGCTGGCGGCGAGCCCGCTGCCGCCCGACGACCGGGCCGGCGAGCCCGGGTCGCGGCTGCGGGACGCGTGGCGGCCGGTGGTGCTGTGGGCCGGTGGCGTGGTGTTCCTGGCCTGGGCGTGCCTGGCCGGGCTGCCGTTCCTGGTCGCGTTCCGGGTCGACGACCTGTTCGCGCTGACGCCCGGGGTGCGGGGGCTGGTGCTGACCGCCTACGGGATCGCCGGGTTCCTGGCCGCGCGGCTGGTCGGCGCCGCCTCGGACCGGTTCGGGCCGCGGGTGGCGCTGGCCGCCGGGCTGCTGCTGGGCGCGGCGGCGATGGCCTCGATCGGGCTGTTCCCGTCCCTGCCCGCGGTGACGATCGCGTGGGCCGTCGGCGGGGTGTGCGGGCAGCTGGTGCTGGTCGGGATCAACGCGACGGTGCTCGGCGGGGAGGGCAACGGGCGCAGCGGCGCGATCTCGGTGGTCACCGCGCTGCGGTTCCTCGGGATGTCGGCCTCCCCCGCGGTGTTCACCGGGCTCTACCACGCCAGCCCGGCGTTGAGCTTCCTCGTCGCGGCCGGGGTGCTGGCGGCGGCGGTGCCGCTGCTGGCGTTGCGGCCGAAGTCAGAGGATGCGGCGTAGCGGGACCGGCCCGCGGGCACGCTTGCGCCACTCGCGCGGGTAGCCCAGCGACACCTCTTCGAAGCGGACGCCGTCGGCCCAGGTGGTGCGCGGGATGTGCAGGTGCCCGAACACGGCGACCTCGGCGCGGTAGCGCAGGTGCCAGTCCTCGGTGCGGGTGGTGCCGCACCACAGCGCGAACTCCGGCCAGCGCAGGGGCGCGGTCGGGTGGCGGTGCAGCGGCCAGTGCGACATCAGGACGGTGCCGTGGTCGGCGGGGACGGCGTCCAGGCGCTGCTCGCTGAACTTGAGCCGGTCGGCGCACCAGTCCTGGCGGGTGGGGAACGGGTCGGGGTGCAGGTAGAACTCGTCGGTGCACACCACGCCGGCCTCGCGGGCCTGGTCGAGCGCCTCGGCGAGGGAAGCGTCCTCGGCCTGGGGGGTGCGCCAGCTGTAGTCGTAGAGCAGGAACAGCGGGGCGATGGTGAGCGGCCGGTCCGCGTGGGGCCAGACCAGGTACTCGTCCTCCGGGGTGCGGACGCCGATCTCTCGGCAGCGCTCGACGAGGTGCCGGTAGCGGGCCTCGCCGCGCAGGTCGTTGCCGTCGCGCGGGACGGTCCACAGTTCGTGGTTGCCCGGGACCCACACCACCTCGGCGAAGCGCTCCTTGAGGGTTGCCAGGGTGGCGGTGATCGCGTCGATCTTCTCGGCGACGTCACCGGCCACCAGGAGCCAGTCCTCCGGCGAGTCCGGGCGGACTTCGTCGATCAGCGGCGCGTTGCCGTTGTGGGTGACGTGGAGGTCGCTGGTGGCGTAGAGGTGGGGCACGGCTCCACCGTAGTCATCCGCCGCACCAGCCAGAGCACCCCGAGCGCGCCCGCGACGAGGTTGAGGGCGGCCTGGAAGTTCAGCAGCGGGGTCAGGCCGATCGGGCCGACGAGCGCGCCGGCGCCGAGCATGCCGGCTACCTGGGCCAGTGCCTGCACGGCGAAGCCGGTGCTGAGCACGCGGCCGGTGCTGCCCGGCGGGCTGACGGTCTGGACGACCGACAGCAGCCCGGCGTTGAGCACGACGACCGGGACGCCGACGGCGATGAACAGTCCGATGTAGACGCCGAACGTGCTGGTCAGCGCCGGGGCGTTCCAGATGACGGCGGCGGTGAGTCCGAACGCGACGGTGCCCCAGCTGAGCAGCCGCGCGGGGGCGGCGTTGCGGGCGACGGTGGCGATGGCGAGGCCCGCGGCGAGCCCGCCGATGGCCTGGACACCGCGCAACAGCCCGGTTTCGGCTTCGCCCTGGCCGAGCGGGCCGCTGACGAACAGGACGAACAGGACGACGAACATCCCCTGCCCGGCGGACATCAGGGTGGTCATGAAGATCACCAGGCGGAGCCGGTGGTCGCGGCGGATGTCGGCGAGCCCGTCGAGCCAGGCCCGGACCGCTGGGGCCCGGTGGGCGGGCCGGGGTTCGGCGAAGCGGGGCGTGAGGAAGCCGATCGCGGCCAGGAGGGCGGCGCCGTAGGCGACGACGACGGCGCCGAGGCCGGCGAAGCCGAGCAGCACCCCGCCGAGCGCGCTGCCCCCGAGGCGGGCGACGCAGGTGCCGACGCCGAGCGCCCCGTTGGCGGCGGTGGTCTGCCCGGGAGCCAGCACGGGGACGAGCGCGCTGCGGGCGGGCTCGAACACCGCGGCGAGACCGGACTGCAGAGCCATGACAAGGTAGATCACCGGAAGGCTGCTGCCGAGCAGCGGCACCGCGACGACCACTTGGCCCGCGCACACCGCGGCGAGCAGGACGCGCCGGTTCCAGCGATCGGCGAGCACCCCGGCGACCGGACTGAGCACGACGGCGGGCAGCACGCCGGCGACCATGGTGGCGGCGGTCGCCGCGGGCGAGCCGGTGAGCGCGAAGATGTGCAGCGGCAGCGCGACCTGCAGCATCCACTCCGCGGTCTCGGCGAACATGCCGGCGGCCCAGAGCCGCGCGAAGGCGGGGGTTCTCAGTGGGCTGGGCATGGTCGCTCCTCCCCCGTGTGCTGAGCGGCGGTCGGCGGATTTGCTGTACGCGCGGTGCGGGATGGCGGGCGCGGATTGCGGGACGGCGCCCGCCCGCCGCGGGACGGTGGCTGCGCCAGGCGGGATGCTGCCCGCCCACCGCGGGACGTCCGGCGCGCCACGCCGGGCACTGCCCGCGCGCCGCGGAAGAGTGGCTGCGCCACGCGGGACGCTGGGCTCGCCAGGCGGGATGCTGCCCGCCCGTGACGAGACGTTGGGCGCGCCTGGCGGGGCACTGCCCGCCCGTGACGAGACGGTGGCTGCGCCACGCGGGATGCTGCCCGCGCGCGGCGGGACGGCGGGGGTGCCACGCGGGGCACTGCCCGCCCGTGGCGAGACGGCTGGCGCACCCTCGAGAGCTCGCCGCCCAATGGCCGGGCCGCGTTGGCGGCACATCTGTGCGCTTTCGGCGCCACGGCGCCGGGGTTGGTTGCTTCGCCGGTCGCCGGGCTGGCCGCTTGCCGCGGCGGGACCAGCCGCCGCGCAGCGGCCACCCACCTCCGCGGCATCGGCACCCCGGCCTCGGGCTTGGGCTCCCCTGGTCCGCTGCTCACCGGGCGGACCGCTCCCCACAGTGCGGCCAGCCGCCAAGGTGCGTGTCCGCATCTGGTGCCGCGGCGGGCATGCTCCTCCCCGCTCGTCCGACCCTCGGCGCACAGGCGAGGCCTGCGCCGCGCGGACGGCCCGGCGCTACTCACTCGGCTTTCCGTTCGCCTCGACGCGGGGGTACGCCCGCCAGCTCGCCTGGACCGGCCGCGCCTCCGCCGGCGCCTCCGTCCGGATGGTCGCCACGTAGGGCCGCACCAGCGCGTCGATCGCCTCGGTCAACGCCGCCAGCTCGGCCGGCGTCGCCCGCAGGGCGTAGGTGTTGATCGCCGACGCCTCCTGCCACTCGCGGTCGAACGAGCCGATCGTGTCCAGGAACCGCTGCGCCAGCACGCCGTCCTCGGCGATCCGCGCTCCCGCGGCCGCCAGCTGCGCCGTCCGCACCGCCGGGTCGGTCGCGAACTCGCCGAAGTCCAGTCCGACCGGCGTGGCCCGCCACGGCCGTTCCCGCCCGTCGGCCGCCTCGACGCGCTCCACCAGCCCCCACTGCGCCAGTTGCCGCAGGTGCCAGCTGCAGTTCGAGGCCGTCGAGTCCACCGCCTCCGCGCACTCGGTCGCGGTCCGCGGCCCGACGGCCATCAGGTAGCTCAGCAGCTCCGACCGCAGCGGGTGCGCCAGCGCCCGCATCAGCTCCGCGTCCCGGACCCGCCGTCGCGGCGGCAGCTCGGCGGCCATCGGCACCCCCAACGTGAAAGAACCCTTTCGAAAGGACTCTTTCACATCTCCGGTCGGAAAACAAGTTGCCCTCCCGCGCTAGCCTGGAAGCGCCATGAAGAACTGACATCCCGACCGACCCGCGTCCGAGGCCAGGTGGCCCGGCGGGTTCCGCCATCGCACTCCGGCCGGTGATGTCCCATGTCTTTGCGCGTTCACGAGCTGTCCTTCGCCTACGGCTACCGCGTCCTGTTCGACCGCTTCGACTTCGCCGCCGACCCCGGCCAGCGGGTCGGCCTGGTCGGCGAGAACGGGGCGGGCAAGTCCACGCTGCTGAAACTCCTGGCGGGCGCCGAGATCCCCCACGGCGGCACCGTCCACACCGGACCCGACGTGGGGTTCCTGCACCAGGAACTCCCCTACCCCGCCCACACCCCGCTCCCGGCGGTCGTCGAGGACGCGCTGGCCGGCATCCGCCGCGCGGCGCGGCGCCTGGACCGGCTCGCCGAGGCGGTCTCGGCCGATCCGTCGGAGGCGGTCCTCGCCGAGTACGGCGAGGCCCTGGAATGGGCCCAGGCACACGACATCTGGGACGCCGACCGCCGCGCCGCGGTCGTCCTGGACGGCCTCGGGCTCGGCGGGATCGACCGGCCGGTCGGCGAGCTGTCCGGCGGCCAGCGCTCCCGGCTCGGGCTGGCCGCGCTGCTCATCCGGCAGCCGGCCACGCTGCTGCTCGACGAGCCGACCAACCACCTCGACGACCCGGCGATGGAGTTCCTGGAACGCCACCTCACCGGGCTGTCCGGGACGGTGGTGCTCGCCTCGCACGACCGGGTCTTCCTGGACGCGGTGTGCACGGCGATCGTCGACCTCGATCCCGCACTGGGCGGGCCGGCTCGCTACGGCGGCGCCTACCGCGACTACCTGGCGCACAAGCGCACCGAACGCGCCCGCTGGGAGCAGCGCCACGCCGAGGAGCAGGCCGAGCTGAGGCGGCTGACGGAGGCGGTCGCGGTCACCGCGCGCGCCGTCGCCCACGACCGGCCGCCGAGGGACAACGCGAAGATGCTGTACGACTTCAAAACCGGCCGGGTGCAGAAGCAGATCTCCCGGCGGGTCCGCAACGCGCAGCAACGGCTCGACGAGCTCACCGCCAACCAGGTGCGCAAGCCCCCGCCGCCGCTGCGGTTCGCGGGCGCGCTCACCGCACCGCCGGCGAGGACGAACTGATCCTCTCCGCCCGTGGGATCCACGTGCCGGGACGGCTGGAACTGTCCGAACTGGACGTCACGGCGTCGGCGCGGCTCCTGGTCACCGGCGGCAACGGCGCGGGCAAGTCGACGCTGCTCACCGTGCTCGCCGGCCAGCTGGCGCCGCAGGCGGTGCGACGCCGGAAGGGTCTGCGCACCGGGATGCTCGCGCAGGACGTGACCCTGCCCGACCCGGCGCGGACGCCGCGCGGGCTCTACGCCGAGGCGGCCGGCCCGGACTCCCCCGCGCTGGCCGATCTCGGCTTGATCGCGCCGAGGGACCTCGACCGGCCGGCCGGGCTGCTGTCGGTCGGGCAGCGGCGACGGCTCGCGCTGGCGATCCTGATCGCCCGGCCACCGGACCTGCTGCTGCTCGACGAGCCGACGAACCACATCTCGCTCACGCTCGCCGAGGAGCTGTTCGACGCGCTGGGCTCCGCGCCCGGCGCCGTCGTCCTCGCCAGCCACGATCGGTGGCTGCGCCGGGAGTGGGACGGTGCGACCCTGCGGCTGGAGCAGGGCCGCACCGTATAGGTCGTTATACGCCGATCAGAGCTCGACGCCCAGCAGCGCGTCGACGGCGACGCGGATCAGGCCGGGCGCGCCGGTGTCGCGCCCGCCCTGCCGCAGCGCCTCGTCGGCCCACGCGTCGATCGCCCGCATCGCGTTGACCGTGTCGAGGTCGTCGGCCAGGTGGTCGCGCAGGCGGGCGACGGTGTCGTCGGCCTCCGGCCCGGCAGGCAGCGCCACGGCCTCCCGCCAGCGCGCCAGCCGCTGCTGGGCGGTGGTGAGCAGGTCGTCGGTCCACGACCGGTCGCTGCGGTAGTGGCCGGCGAACAGGGCGAGGCGGATCGCGTTCGGGTCGACGCCGTCGGCGCGCAGCCGCGACACGAACACGAGGTTGCCGCGCGACTTGGACATCTTCTCGCCGTCCAGGCCGATCATGCCGCTGTGCACGTAGTGGCGGGCGAACGGGTGCTCGCCGGACAGCGCCTCGGCGTGCGCGGCGCTGTACTCGTGGTGCGGGAAGATCAGGTCCGAGCCGCCGCCCTGCACGTCGAAGCCCATGCCGAGCCGGTTGACCGCGATCGCGCTGCACTCGATGTGCCAGCCGGGGCGGCCGGGACCGAGCTCGGACTCCCAGGACGGCTCACCCGGCCGGGCGGCGCGCCACAGCAGCGCGTCCAGCGCGTCGCGCTTGCCGGGGCGGTCCGGGTCGCCGCCGCGCTCGGCGAAGAACTTCGCCATGGTCTCGCCGTCGTAGTTCGACTCGTAGCCGAAGCGGCCGGTGGCCGAGCGGTCGAAGTAGACGTCCGGGTACTCCGGGTCGTCGGCCCGGTAGGCCGCGCCGTGCGCGAGCAGCTTCGAAATGACCTCGACGATCTCCGGGATGCTCTCCACCGCGCCGACGAACTGCTTCGGCGGCAGCACCCGCAGCGCCTCCATGTCCTCGCGGAACAGGGCGGTCTCCCGCAGGCCCAGGACCACCCAGTCGTCCTGGTCCCGCTCGGCGCGCTCCAGCAGCGGGTCGTCGATGTCGGTCACGTTCTGCACGTAGTGCACCGTGTGCCCGCTGTCCCGCCACACCCGGTTGACCAGGTCGAACGCGAGGTAGGTCGCCGCGTGACCGAGGTGCGTGGCGTCGTACGGGGTGATGCCGCAGACGTACATGCGCGCGGTCTTGCCCGGCGTGGTGGGGCGCACCTGCCCGGTGGCCGTGTCGTACAGCCGCAGCGCGCGTGGCGTGCCCGGCACGTAGGGCAGGGGTACCGAGGACCAAGTCTTCATACCCCAACCCTAGGTGGCGTTCCGGTGAACCGTCCCGCCCGGTGGGAACGTTTCGCGTCACGAAGCGGTCAGCGACCGCAGTTCGTCGACGGTGCCGAAGAACGTGTCCTGGTTGCCCGGTAGCGGGCCGGCCACCGCGGACTGCCAGAACTTCGCCGTCCAGCCGCCGGGCACCTCGCCCATCGTGGTGTTGTAGCGGGCCAGCCAGAGGACGTGGTCGGCGGCGAACGCGGTGCTGTCCGCCGTGCACGCCTTCCACCACCGGTTCGTCGTGTAGATGATCGGGGTGTGCCCGGTGCGCCGCTTCAGCTCGGTGCTGAAGTCGCGGATCCAGGCGACCATGTCCGCGGGCGACTTCGCGTAGCAGGCCGGCGTGTTCGGTGTGTCCTCCAGGTCCAGCGTCGGCGGCAGGGTCATGCCGTCGGCGAACCACTTGCCGTCGTGGGTGTGCAGGTACGCGGCCTGCTCGGCGCCGCCCGTCTTGTCCGGGCGCGTGTAGTGGTAGGCCGACCGGTACAGCCCCGCCGCCTTCGCGCCGCGGAACTGCGCCAGGAAGTTCGGGTTCACGTAGCCGACGCCCGCGGTGTCCTTCACGAACACGAACCGCGCGCCCGCCGCCCTGGCCGCGGTGAAGTCGGGCACACCCTGCGAGGCGCTGATGTCGAACCCGGCGACCGGCGCCGCGGGCTGCGCGGAGGCCACCGCGGGCGCGAACCCGGCCACCAGGGCCGTCACCACCGCCACCATCCGGAAGATCGTTTTCGCTGCCACGCCCCGGACCGTAGATCCACTTCCGGGTCATCGCGCGGCGCGTGACCGCATCGGGTGAGTCAGGCGCCCGGGAACGAGGCGGCCCACATCGCCTCCAGGCCGGCCGTCAGCTGCTCCGACGTCGGCGCCCCGTCCGGGTCGAGCAGCCACTGCACGGCCAGCCCATCGCAGATGGCGATCACGAAGCTGGCCACCGCCTGGCAGCGCGGGTCGTCCGCCGTGGTGCCGTCCGCCAGCGACCGCGCGACCAGCTCGGCGACCTTCGCGCGGCAGCGCCGGTACTGCTCGGCGAACTGCTCCCGCAGCGACTCGGTCCGCTCGGCCTGCGCCAGCGCCTCGACGTAGGACAGCAGCAGCGCCCGGCTGGCGGGCAGGCTGTCCAGCATCGCCGCCCACGCGCGCCGCCCGCGCTCGATCGGCGGGACGGCGGGCTCGGCCATCGCGATCGAGGCCAGCTTGTCGGTCCACTCCTCGAACACCTCGCCGATCGCGGCGTTGAGCAGGCCCGCCTTGGACCCGAAGTGGTACCCGATCGAGTGCAGGTTGGTGTCCGACGCCGCGACCAGGTCCCGCGCCGTGATGTGCGCGTACCCCTTCTCCTCCAGCAGCCGCCGCGCGGCGGCGAGCAGCTCTTCCCGGTGTCCCACACCGGAACCCTAGCTGGACACCCGAGTTACACGTGCGTATAAATGAGGCACCGGTCACGTCGAGGAGGTCGCGATGAGCGTCGAAACCCCGTCCCGGACGAGCGCGCTGCCGCTGCCGCCCGGCCCGAGGCTCCCGGCGGGCGTGCAGACGGTGCTCTTCGGCAACTTCCGGCACGTGCTGATGCCCCTGCTGCGGCGCCGCTACGGCGACCTCGTCCGCCTCAACCTCTACCCCGAACGGCACGTCGTGCAGCTGGCGGACGTCGACCACATCAAGGCCGTGTTCAGCGGGCCCGCCGACGTGTTCCACGCCGGCGAGGGCAACGTCATCCTCAAGCCGCTGATGGGCCCGCACTCGGTGCTGCTCACCGACGAGGACGTGCACCTGCGCGCCCGCAAGCTGCTGATGCCCGCCTTCCACGGCGCGGCGCTGCGCGGTTACCGGGAGATGATCACTGAGCTCGCCGAGGCCGAGGTCGCGAGCTGGACCCCGGGCCGGGTGTTCCGGTCGCACGAGCGCATGCAGGCGCTGACGCTGGAGATCATCCTGCGGGTGGTGTTCGGCGTCGCCGAGGGGCCGCGGCTGGACGAGCTGCGTGCCCTGCTCACCCGGATCGTCGACATCGGGGTGCTCGAACTGTTCGGCTGGCACAACGCGAAGCTGCGCCGGTTCGGGCCGTGGCGGCGCTACAGCCTGGCGCAGGACAGGGTGGACGAGCTGCTCTACGCCGAGATCGCCGACCGCCGCAAGGCCGACGACCTCGACGGGCGCGGCGACGTGCTGTCCCGCCTGCTGACGGTGCCCGCCGAGGACGACCGGCTCTCCGACGCGGAGCTGCGGGACCAGCTGATCACCCTGCTGCTGGCCGGGCACGAGACGACCGCGACCGCGCTGGCCTGGTCGTTCCACGAGCTGGCGCGGGACCCGGCGCGGCAGCGGCGGGCGATCGAGGCGGCCGACGCCGGGGACGAGAAGTACCTGGAGGCGGTGGCCAAGGAGGCGATGCGGCAGCACCCGGTGATCTCCGAGGTGGCGCGGCGGCTGACGCGCGACATCGAGATCGGCGGCTACCGGATTCCCGCCGGCTACACGGTGATGCCCTCGATCGCGCTGGTCCAGGGCGATCCGGCGCACCACGAGGACCCGGCGGCGTTCCGGCCGGAGCGGTTCCTCGACGGCGGCCCGGCGTCCGGCACGTGGTTCCCGTTCGGCGGCGGCGTGCGGCGTTGTCTCGGTGCCGGGTTCTCGCTGCTGGAGGCGACGATCGTGCTGCGGGCGGTGCTGACGCGGTTCGCGGTGGAGCCGGACCGCGCCCGCGGCGAGCACTCGAAGCCGCGGCACATCACGATGGTGCCCGGGCGGGGCGCGCGGATCGCGGTCATCCCCCGGTGAGGAGCAGGCCGCCCAGCGCGACCAGGGCGAGCACCTTGACGGCCTCGAGGACGACGTAGACGAGGTGCGCCCGGGACCGCGGGACGTCCTCGCCGGCCAGCACGCGGTCGGAGCGCCGGTTCAGCGGCGGCCGGACCACGGCGAGCTGCACGACGAGCACGACCGCGGCGACGGCGCCGGCCAGGTAGACCGGCCACCGGACGTCGGTCAGGGCGACCCCGGCCGCGACGAGGATTGCGAGCACCACCTCGGCCCGGTTGAGCGCGCGGAAGACGACGCGCCCGATGCCCAGCCCGAGCGGCACGGTCACGCCGGGAGCGCGGAACTTCAGCGGCGCCTCCACGAACGAGATGCCGAGCACCATGCCCAGCCAGAGGCAGGTGACACCACCGGCGAGTTCAGCCATGGAGAACCTCCAGTTCGGGGCGGGGGTACGGACCGGGGCAGGGCAGGTGGTTCCCGCGCGTCGCGGAGTCAGGCATCGGTTCGGCTCCGGTTCGGCGCAGGCATTCGGCGCGGGCATTCGGGGCGGCGCAGGTGGTCGCGGGCGGAGCGAGTCAGACATCGGCCGCCACCAGCTCGGCGCGGGGCCGGTTCGGAGCCGAACAGGTGGTTCGCCCGTGCCGCTGCAGCCACCGGCCGGCCCCGGCCGCGGCAGCGTTCGGAGCGGCGCGGGTCCGGGAGCGGCGAGGGCCGGTTCGGCGCCGGCCAGGTGGCTCGCCCACCGAGCCCACTCAGCCATCGACTGCCCCGGCTCAGCGCGGGGGTTCGAGTCGGCGCGGGGCCGGTTCGGCGCGGGGCAGGTGGTTCGCCCGTGCCGCTTCAGCCACCGGCCGTCCCAGGCCGCGGCAGCGTTCGGAGCGGCGCGAGGGCCGGTTCGGCGCCGGCCAGGTGGCTCGCCCACCGAGCCCACTCAGCCATCGACTGCCCCGGCTCAGCGCGGGGTTCGATTCGGCGCGGGGCCGGTGGTTCGCTCGCGCGTCGGCTCAGGCATCGGCCGCCTCCAGCTCCACCACGCACGCGTCCGGGTCGGCGAAGGGCAGCAGGCGGCTCGCGCGCAGCGGGCCGTCCGCGAGGGCGCCGTTCAGCATGCCCAGGTGCACCGAGCACACCGCGTCGCGGTGGCGGGACGCCAGCTCCAGGAACGGGCAGTGCCGCAGGCGGATCCGGTGCGGGTCGGCGGCCTGCTCGGGCTCGAAGCCCAGCTCGTCGAGCAGGCGCACCACCTGCGCGGGCGTCTCCGGACGCGCGGTGAGACGACGGCCCCACGCGGCGCCCGCCGTCTCCGGGTCGCCGGGTCCGCCGGTCAGCAGGATCTCCGCCAGCACCTCGTAGCGCCGGTCCCGGCCCCGCGCCGCCACCGGCGGCACCCGGTACTCGGCCGGCGCGTCGGCGTTCGCGACGGTCGGCTCGCGGTCGAACTCCGCGCGCCGCAGGC
>NZ_JBEXTX010000134.1:0-19170 GCF_040614175.1 Amycolatopsis sp. NPDC006131 | reverse complement strand
GCCTCCGGCTCCCCGACCCGGTGACAGCAGGGCGCCCCCAGCCCTCGCGCCACCCAGCAGACGAGCCGCTACGCCTGCGTGGCCTTCGGCTCGCGGGCCCGGTGGCCGTTCGGCCCGCTGTGGGAGCGCGCGAACGGCAGCTTGTCACCCACCTTCTCGCCGAGCTTGGCGCGCACGACGCCGGCCGCGCCCTGAACCGCGGGGTGGTCGGCGACCGCCCGGTAGGTTCGCACGATCTGCTCGTACCTCGCACGCCCCGCCCGCGCCCCGAGCACGTACCCGACGGCCGCGCCGAGCAGGAAAGTCTTCATGCCCGCCTCCTGGTGTGTCCGGCTCGATCACTCATTGTCCCCCAAGGCGCGCGAAACTGCCGGGGGGTGCTTGCAGAGCGCGATCGCCCATGAGCTAGAGTTCTCTCCCGTCAGCCCGGAGCGATCCGGGCAGGCCAGAGCGTTCCCCTGTAGCTCAATTGGCAGAGCATTCGGCTGTTAACCGAAGGGTTGCTGGTTCGAGTCCAGCCGGGGGAGCCAAAGCCCCAGGTCACTGGCCTGGGGCTTTTTCTATATCCCCTGCGGCACAGTGGACCCAGGAAAAACCCAGTAGTTGGAAACCGCCTGAACGAGGAGCGCCCCGCCACCTCCAGCAGGAGGCGCGGGGCGCTCAGGGTGCTGCTCTAGTCGTTCAGTGGGGGTCGAACTCGCCGGCCTTCACGCCAGCGATGAACGCCCGCCACTCACCGGGCGTGAACGTGAGCCGAGGGCCGTCCGGGTCCTTGCTGTCTCGCACCAACCAGCGGCCGTCAACCAGCTCCGCTGTCTCGACACACTCCTGCTGGGGACCGCTCTTGCTGGACTTTCGCCACACTGGCTCCTGGTCAGGCCCCCAAGGTACTGTCATGGTGTCGTCTCTCCATTCGTGTGATGACATCCGCGATGAGCCTCGAAGTGGCGTCGGGGCTCATCGCTATCTTCTCCAGTCGCTCCACGGCCTTGACCATGTCGGGCACGTCTCGCTTGGGAGCGAACATGGAGCTTCGGAAGTGCTCGAAGTACACGATCGGGTCCCCCACGGCGAACTCGTACAGCACAAAGCCGCCCATGTCCGCGGGGTTGAACTCGTCGGTCTCTGGGATCGCGCGCACGGTCACGTTCGTTAGCTGCGCCATCTTGAGGGTGTACTTGAGCTGCTCGATCGCGACCGGTAGGCCGCCGAGTGGGCGTTCGATCGCGCGCATCCCGAGGAACACGTCGAGCCGGATCGGGTTGGTGCGCCACAGGGCTTCTTTGCGGGCCATGCGTGCGCTGACGATCGCCTTGGCCTGACTGTCGGAGGTGGTGCCGCCGGCAGCCACGATCGCGTGCGCGGTGCCTTCGTTCTGCAACATGCCCGCGGTGAACAGCGGCGCGCACGCGACCATGCGTATGGCGGTGCGTTCGTACTCGACGAGGGCGGACACCTGCCGGTCCACTCCGTCGGCGATCCAGTCGGGGTTACTAGCGTCGCGGGCGTCTTGCAGGATGTCGTCGCGGTCGTCGCCGACCACTCCTAGCGCGCCGAGGATGACGCCGACGGTTTCCAGGTCGGGCAGCAGTTTCCCGTTCTCCCACTTGGAGTAGGTCGACGGGTGGACGCCGATCATGCCCGCGAATTCGCGCAGCCCGAAGTGCCGCGCCTCGCGTTGGTGCCGGATCTTGGCACCGAGGAGGCGCGACCGTGGGGTGTCGCTGGTGTTTCTGGGCACGACACACAGCTTAGCCGCCATGTACAGCCCCACGAGCGTCACTCGATTGGAGCATTGCGCTAGTGTTTCTGGAAACACCACACTGTTTCCAGAAACACGGCGGTGTTGTCGAGATCACTGTAGCCCATCGGGGAAGGGCCTGGACATGACTCCACTTGACTGGCAAGACAGCTGGTCAGCTGTTGCGTATGACCTGGGCTGGGCTCCGGTGCCGCTGAGAATCGGGCTCCTCAACACAGACAAAGGGATCAGATTCGCTGTCCTCTTTGAGGAGCCCCTGAACAGCACCGAGGCGCGTATCGGGATCTTCGTGCCGGGTCAGGACGTTGCATTCGCCACGAACGCCGCCCGCTTCGCCGAACGCCGCGCGAGGGGTGAAGACCAGTGACCCGACCAGGAGGACGGTACGGGCCATGGCCGGTCCGCGGATGGCTCCCCGACGGCACCGCCGTGACCGTGTGGATCCGGCTTAAGCGGGACGAGAACGGCGACCCGGTGCCCGCGTTGCGGATCGACGGGGACCAGGACCGTGAGGTCACGCTCCACGCCGCCGACTCCGCCCAGCTCATCACGAATCTGCGTCTCGCGTGGAGCGCTGCCGGGGAGATCAAACACGCGCGGGAGGAACAGCACCGCGCCCAACAGCCCAAGGGAAGGGGGACGCGGAGATGAGCGCCCTCGACTTCGACGACCACCGTATCCCCGGCTACAAGCCCATCATCGGGGGTCTGCGGCACCTCACCTACCGGGCGGGGAAACCGCTGCCGTACACCATCGTGGCGCTGCTGTGCGGCGGTAGCTACCGGGTGGCGGAGAAGGTCGAGCCCCACCACTTGTACGACTGTTCGCACTGCTTCGACGTGTGGTGCGAAACCCAGAACCACCCGGCCGCTCCTGGTGACGCCTTGCCCCCGGGCGATGCCAGTGTCGACCCCCTTGGCGGTCGGGTTCGGAAGCCGGCAGGCACGGACGGTCCCGAAACGGTCGTGCCTGCCGGCCCGCCAACCTTGGAGGCGATGTGAACCGTGGACCCTCACAGAGCCCCCCAGCGATCCGAGTCGGCGGAGTTGCCCATCTCGTCGCGCACTGGTCACGCACCGAAGAGGGTGTCTTCTACACCACTCGATGCCGCCTCGTTGTCCACACCCGCACCCATGATCTCGTCTCCGCCCCCAGAGAAACGTGCCGAAAGTGCTTCTACAGCGAGCCGCGACGGACGGGTGGTGGCGCACATGCATGACGTGGGCCAGTTGATGGCGCGGGTGTCGATCCTCTACCGACAGGTCGGTGACCTGGCCGTTCTGCCCGGTGCGGCGGCGATGAACGAGTTGGGGCAGCGTCTCGCCCTGTTGGCGGGTGACGTGCTGGCGAGAGCTGCCGAGATCGAGGCAGAAGACCCCTAGACCCCCGCGGCAGGCGACCTCCAGTGCGGCAACCCCTGGCCTGCCGTGGGCCCTTGGCCCCGCGCTCAACCCGGTCCCCCAGCAGGGCATGAGCGCGGGGCCACCCCATGTTGAGAGGACGGTGTGTGTTGGCGGTTCGAGCTTGCCCCCACCCGGCCCAGTGGCTTGAGGTGGAGTTCGTGGAGAACCGCCGCTACGACTGGCGGGTGACGTGCCAGTGCGGGTTTCGGTGGCGGCCCGAGTCGCCGAACATCCCACCGCACGTGACGAGCTTCGTGGAGGGCGTCGCAGGCCAGTTGGTGTGGCGCGGCATCCCGCTCGACTACACGGAACCACCGTTCTAACTACTCCTCGTGGCGGAGTGCCCTTGAGCGCGCCTCACCGCGGCAGATAGCCTCGAACCGCAACACCACCATCCGAGGGAGAGACAGTTGACTGTGCAGTGGCAGGGCTACATCGAGCACCACGAGATCAACGCCCCCGGGCGGAAAGCCGCTGGCCGGGCTGCTCGACTCTCCGCACCGGGTGAGACGTTGACCAGCGTGGATGAGGTTGTTGCGTGGTTGAAAGCCAAGTCCGTGGAGGCAGCGAAGACCGCCGACCAGCAGGCCGCAGAGAAGAACAACCTGGTCACGCACCCGGAGAACATCTACCGCTCGTTGGCCCGCAAAGGCCAGTCGTTGTACGCGTCGGTGCATGTCACCGGGCGTGAGGTTGTGGACGTGTGTGTGGAGGCGGTGACGGCGTGACGGATCCGTCGGAGGCGTGCCCGGCCGGCCCGGGTGGTCACACGTACGCGCAGGACAAGAAGGGCACGTGGCGTTGTAGCCGCTGCGGCAAACCCATGTGAACCAGGTCGTTAGCTGCTCATCCTCCTGCGCGGGTTGTTCTGTTTCTGGTCGACCATGCGCACGTACTTCATCGGCGTGGGCGAGGTCGGGTCCCAGCGGCCAGCTCGAGCAAGCAGCGGCAGCGGCACCCCGTCCATCGCACCTTGCGTGATGAATCCGGCTCGGAGCGAGTGCGCCGAGTACCGGTCAGCGTTGGGCAGGCGCGCTGCCCGAGCGGCGCGCTGGACGATGTTGTTGACGGTCTTGTCGCTGATCCGCTGGTGCTGATAGAGCTTGCCGTGGCGGGTGATGGCGCGGAACAGGTAGCCGCTCGAGGTGTCTGCCCCGACGTGCTCGAGCGCGGCGATCCACTCGCGGTAGAGGCTGACCGGGTCGGTGTCGGTGTGGTCGCCTGGCGGTAGGTAGACCGTCTCACCTTCGGCCTGCTGGTCGGTTTTGGATTCGCGGATGTAGACCACGAGTTCGCCGTCCTCGTCTATGTGGGTGTCTTCGATGCGGAGCGCGGCGAGTTCGGAGCGGCGGCCGGCGAGCCACATGCCCATGACGAGGACGAGTCTGTCCCGTTTTCCGGCCAGGGTGGTGGGGTCGCAGGCTGCGGACAGGCGTCGCAGGAGTGGCAGGGTGATCGGTGGTGCTTCCTTGGTGCGGTTCCCGCCCTGTGCCCATTCCTTGCGGTGGCCTTGCAGTACGAGGAGGGCTGCTTCGTTGTCGGGGTATGCGTTGCCGTGGCCGTTGAGGCGGTGCTGTTTTCGGATGACGGCCATGGCGTGCTTGAGAGTGGCGGGGGCGCGTCCCGCGTCGGCAAGGTGTGCAAGGTAGTCGGCGAGCGTTGCACTGCTCGTCGGCATGCTCACGCGGTCGTTGTCTTCGCACCAAGTGACGAACCGGAACCAGGTCCGCCGATAGGAAGTGGCGGTGTTCTTCGGGATGGCTCGTTTGATGCGCTCAGCAGTGCTCGGAAGTATCGGATCTCCCGCTTGCCCAGGAAGGTGGCTCCGTCGCGGAACGAGCTCCGTCATGAGGTGGTCGACTCCAGGATCTTGCGCGCCCGCGCATAGCGGCGCGCCATGCCTTCCGCCTGTTTCGGTTCCAAGTTGTGCAGTCGCTCGGTGTTGTGCCGATTGTCGGCCAGTTTGACCAGCCGACCAAGCGGGTGCCGGGCAGCGCGCCGGATGAAGTCCATGTACACCTCGCCAGGTCGTCGGGTGACAGCTTCAACTGCGTCGATGACTGACTCCGATGCGCCTGCACGACGCAAGTCCTCGGCGGTCAGCTCGGTGTCTTCAAGCACATCGTGTAGTAAGCCGGCGATCTGGGCTTCCTCGCCGTGTTCGACGAGCATGTCCGCGACAGCTTCCACGTGTTCGTGGTAGGGACGACCGGCCTTATCAACCTGGCCAGCGTGTGCCGCGCGGGCAAAATCGCGCGCCTCTTCAAGGGTAAACGTCATGATTCGAGTGTCTCACAAAACTTCCGATAAGCAAGGTTATAGGAAGTTTATGGCTGAAAACTTACACCTCCCCAAAGATCAGCCATGCGTGCGTCTCCCGATCTTGCGGGTCGGTTTGTTGTAGCTGTAGTCGTACTCCGGATGCCCCAACTGCCGGCCCTCCCCGTCCGGGATGAACTCGACTGGGATGCCCCACCCGAACCTGTGGGTCACGTGGTCTTCTTCGAGCATCCAGGCTGTGGGGTTGTCGCCGAGGACGCGGCGTGCGTGGGGCCAGCCGCCTTGAAAGAGTCGGACTTCTCCGGTTGCGGGGTGGGTGGCGCGGACGACGGTCATGCACTTGACGTTAGAACATGTGTTCGAGGTGTGCAATCGTCCAAGAGTTGTCCAGGTCCCGCCCGATCACTGGTCGAACTGGGACCGGTGCCACTAGCGTTGTGGACGGTCTCCCGGGGCTTTGTCTCTGCGTTCGACCGCTGAACGACCATCGGGATACACAGGGTGTCGACGGCACCCGCAGGGGCTCTCTGGTGTTCCAGCACCGAGGGCCCCTTTTCACGTCAAGGGCTGCGTAACGAACTGGACCCCGCTTGTAACGCGTTCAATGACGCGTCCGACCCCCTGTCATGACCTTGAACTTGCACAGCGTTAAGCGGGTCGCCGCCCGTGTCGAGGACGTCGGCCAGAAACTCCTCACCCGCATCGGCCTCGGCCAACCCGAACACAGGATCATCGCCGACGCCCAAACCTACTGGTCCACACCGACAGCGAAACGCTGGCTGGGGAACTCGCACTGGCGGGACAGCGACGCGTTCGAGGACGCAGACCTGTGGCACCGCATGGGGGCGGAGCATGTCGCGATGTTCGACCGGGGCGTCCGCGCCGCCGGGGCGAACCTGACGCTCGACCGGATCGTGGACTGGGGCTGTGGCGGCGGCGGGAACGCGGTGGCGTTCATGCCGCGGTGTCGCGAGCTGATCGGCGTGGACATCTCGCAGGCGAGCCTCGACGAGTGCGAACGCCAACTCGCCGGCCACCGGGGTGTGTTCACCCCGGTGCGGATCGATATCGCCGACCCGGAGAAAGCGGTCCCCGCCATCGGGGTCGAGTCGGTGGATGCGTTCGTCAGCTACTACGTGCTGGAACTCGTTCCCACCCCGGCCTACGGGCTGCGGCTGATGGGTGTCGCGCACCAGTTGCTCGCGCCGGGCGGTGTCGCCCATGTGCAAATCAAGTACGCCACGTCGCGGCTGTCCACCCGGCCGCGAGGCCGGAACTACCTCCGCGGCCAAGCGCAGGCCACCAGCTATGAGGTGCCGGAGTTTTGGGAAGCGATGCAGCGGATCGGGTTCCGCCCGGTGATGGTGGAGTTGGTGCCGCGGAACGAGCTGGACGAACGCTACGCCTACTTCACCCTGGTGAAAGACCCCACGTGACTGCGCGGAAAGAGGAAAGGGCCCCCTGCGCTTCGACTCAGACTGAGGAGGGTGTCTGAGGAGCGCAGGGGGCCAGGGTGACCGCCGGGGCCCTGGGGAGGGTGCCCCTGGGCGGTCGACTAGAGCTGGACGGTGCCGAGTTTCGTGACCTGCCCGTCCACCGACAGCCACACGAACGTCTTCCCGACGCGACCGGCCGGCGGGCGGACCTGGACGACGCGCTGGCCGTCGCTCCAGTGGAAGTAGGCGGGCCGCCAGTCGTTCTGGTCTCCGACGGCGAGTAGGACGCGGGCTCGTTCCGAGCCGTCGTAGCCGATCCGGACCCAACCGTCTTCGAGCCGCACAGACATCGATGCCTCCCCGGGCTTATAGGACGGTCAAGGTGTCCAGTTTCCGAACGACGTCTTCAGATGCGGTGGAGACCAGTGCCCACACCTGGTAGTCGCCGGGGGTTGTGAGGTTGACGTCCCCGTTGCGGGGCCCGATGAGGGTCACGATGTCGATCGACCCCACTTCGGCGAGGGGGTCCGGGTCAGGGATGGTGCCATCGATGAGTTGGACCGTGGTGAAGTCCCCCACCTCGGGCACCTCGCTCGGGTTGAGGCTGTAGAACACCCCCACGGACACGATGTCCGCGACGCTACCTCGGGTGAGCGTGATCTTGTTGGCGACGAACTCGGTGCCTGTGTGGAACAGCGTGGTCACGACCTATTCTCCTCTCTCGCCGCGGGTGGGGCCGATCGTCCAGGCGAGACGGGTTCCGCCCGCGGTCACCCGCTCGAGCACACGGGTGGGCCCCAGTTCGAGGTTGACGTTGAGGTGCACGATCGTGTGCCCAGACGTGACCGTCACCGGGTGCGCCTCGCTGGTTTCGACCGCGCGGCCGATCGTGACCCGCTTCGAACGGGCCAGAGGGAACGCAGTGTCCAGTTCGACGGCCCGCCGGATGCGGGCTTTCACCACGCTCACCGCGTTGGCGGTGTCGGTCTCCGTCGCCCGTCCGAGAGCGCGGGCTTTGGCCCGTTCGATCGGGAACCCGGTGTCGGTTTCGACAGCCATCCCGATCGCGGTCGAGGACCCGGTCGACGTGACCGGGGTGCCGGCGAGCGCGGCGATCTCCACGCTGGTGAGGGCGTGGCTGTAGAGGCGCAGGTTGTCCAGGGCGGGGCCGGTGGTGGTCCACTCCGCGAGGTTGATGCGGTCCGCACCCACCGCGAGTTGTGTGCCGGGCGCGCCGACCTGCCAGGTGGTGGTGTTGGTGAGCACCCCGTCCCGGTAGATCGAGAGCACACCGGTGGCGCGGACGTAGGTGGCGCAGTAGTTGTGCCACTCGTCCTCAACCGGCGGGGCCGCGGTGGGACGGTCAGCGAGGCCGTGGTCGCTGGCGCGGCGAGCTTGCGCGGCCATGTTGCCGCCCAAGTTCAACAGGCCCCACGTGCCGGAATCGATGGAGTCCTTTTCGAACCGCACCCACCAGGTGCCCAGGTTCCCCTGGGCGTCGAACATGATGGTGCGGTCATCGGTTTCACACGCCGCCAGCACCTCGTCTGGCAGGACGGGCATGACGCTGCCGTTCTTCCCCAACGCCCCGGCGACTTGGACACCGTTGGTGCCGTCGAGGTTGATGTCGCGGCCGTTGCCCGAGTGGTCGGTGACGGTGCTGCCGGACCCGTCGAACGCGTAGGCCGCTTCCAGCGCCATCGGCTAGGCCGCCCGGGCGAACCCGCTGGTGGGCAGGGTGATGGTCTGGTCCGTGCCGTCGGTGGTGAACACACAGTCGTGGTAGGTGAGCGGGACGATGGACGAGTCGGTGCCGCCGGTGGTGTCCGGGTCGTAGCAGACGAGCAGTTTCCCGATGGTGTTGTTGGTGCCGCCACCGGCGGAGGTGTAAACGAAATCGGCGGCGTCGATGTCGACCCGGTTGTTCGTGTCGTCCACCGTCACCGTGACCGTCGCCAGGGTTTTCCGGGTGTAGCCGGTGAAGTCTGCCTCGTCGTTCGACGCCGCGAGCAACGCCGCGAGATCGTCGTAGTTGTTGAGCGTGTCGTCCGCTTCAAGGCCGGCGGACTTCAGCAGCACAACGATCAGGGCGTCATTCGCCTCGGGGAGGCTGGCGTAGTGCGCGATCCGGCCGCGGGCAGCGTTGAACACGCCATCGCTCATGGCTGATGCTCCGATCTGTGAGTCTGTCGGCTACAGCAGCCGGGTGGGGTCGATGACGAGGCCGTCGTTCAACGCTCGTGTCGCGCCGACCGCGGTGAAGGTGCGGGTGGGGCCGACGTGGACGGTGATGTCGACCTGCGCGGTCGGGTTCGTGTTCAAATGCGCCGTGTCCACCGCGGTAGCAGCGTCGGCGAGTGTTCGGGCGAACCCCGCCACAAGCTCCGACGCAGTGCCCGTCTCGGTGCGCGAATGGGTGACGGTGACTGTCGCGGTTTCGGTGGCAGTGGCGGTGTCCGCGACCGTCCGGGTCGCCGTGACCGTCGCGGTCTCCGCAGCGGTACTCGCGGTGTCGGTGACAGTACGACTCGCCGCGACCGACGCCGCCTCAGCCAGGGTCCCCGTGTCACTGCCAACGACGGGTGTGGACGTGACCGGCGGGGTGGTGATGATGCGGGGTCGGAGCCGCTGCCACGGGATCGGTGGCCCGTCCTCCGTCACCGGGGCCGGTGACCCCGCAGTGAGGGTGCGGCCGTTCCCGGACAGATCGGCGAGATCAGTGGCGTTGACCAGCGGGTACCAGCCGTACAGGTTCGCCACCCGCGACGGCACGTACTGTGCCCACTCGTTCTCGATCTCCGCCACGGTGAGGGCGGCGGAGTACACCTTCACCGCGGCGATGCGGCCGTTCCAGTTCTCCGAGAGGTCCGACGCGGACCTTCCGCCCAGGGCGTAGGCCCCGGCGGTTCCGCCGCCGCTCACTGTTCCGGTACCGGTGGACACTGGTCCGGTCGCGCCAGCGCCGTAGACGGTGCCCGTGGTGCCGGTGACTGTCATCGCCAGCCGGTGCCACGTCCCGGCCGTGAACTGCATCGCGGTCGGCGAGGTGGGGAACGACCCGGCGATGGACGCCCCCGTCAGCTCGGTGCCGTTCGCGCCGGCCCCGAAGAAGAATTTGGTGGTGCCGCCGGTGTCCCGGAGCCGCCACACCTCCGACCAGGTGCCGGTGGAGGCGGTGAGGTACGCCCACATGAGGACGGTGATCCCGGCGGCGGGGTCGGGGGCGGTGGTGGGGTAGTCGAGTGGGACGGTACTCGTGGTGAAACGGCCTGCCACCCGCGCCTCCTACGTGTCGGAGTACGAGACCGTCGCGGCCACCAGAATGCTGTCCCCGGTGAGGGTGTCGGCTGCGTTGCCCGCGTCCCGATACACCTTGATCCACACATCGTCGCCCGCAGCGAGGCTGTCGAGGTTTGACACCGTCACGGTGCAGCGGTGCAGTCGCTGCCCGGTGGTGCCGAGATGCGTGTCATCGACCGTCTGCGCTGTCGCGAGCGTCTTCGTTTCGACGTCCTGGGTGTCGGTGTCGGGGGTGATCGCGGCGATCTGGACCCCCCACCGCACCACCCCCGAGGTGGCGGAATCCGCGTACCAGTCGATGTCCACGGCGAGGTTCCCGGTCCCATAGTTCACTGCCCGCACCGCCCAGTAGGCGTTCTCCTGGGTTGCGGCGTCGAACGCCAACCCCACGACGGGGAAGTTGGTGCCGTTCTTCACCAGCGCCGGGAACGCCGATGCGAGGAACTGTGCGCCGGCGGGCTCCAACGTCTGGTACACGGTTGCCATCTAGCTGTCCTCCTGCACTTTCAGCAGCCCCGCCCGCCGCATCGCCACGTAGCAGAACAGCAGGGTTTTCTGCGTCAGGCTCGCGTTGGTGCGAAACGCCGCGGGCAGCGCGGTGTTGAACGAGGACGCGTTGGAGTCGATCCACGAGTCCGTGGCGTCCACCGCGGCCCGAAGATCGGTCTTGGTGAACGCGCACGGTTCACTGTTCTGGCGCATGAACCACCGCCAGATGCGGTTGCGGTCCAGGTCAGGCAGGACTGCCACTGGTGCTCCCCCAAGGTTTCGGTGGCGTCAGGACAGGGTGATGCTCAACGTGAGGACCCAGGTTGAGCCGCTGGCCTTGGTGCCCAGCGCTTCGACCTTGCGGTTCAGCATCCGGCCGGTGCCGTTGGTGGTGGAGTTGAAAATGCCCCATTCGTTCCAGGTCCAGTTCGCATCCGAGGACCCGAAGGTGGCGCGGAAGGTGATGGTGGCGGCCCCGGAGGTGGTGGCGTCGGTGTGCTGCGGGTAGGTCGAGTCCATCGCCTTGCGCAGCTTGTTTGTCGACGCCTGCAAGTCGTTCTGTGTCGCAACGGCAATCGCGTTGGAGTCACCGACGCCGATGGCTGCTTGGGCGTTGTTGAAGTACGTCAGGTTCTGCCCGGCGGTGGTGGTGCCGTTGCCCACGAGGGCCTGCCACAGCACCGACACACCGCCGTACATGAGCAGGTTGCCCGCGATGTCCACTGTGTCGTACAGGACCCCATCGGCGTCGTACTTGTCCAGGTGGGTGTGGCAGCGCCATTGGATGGTGTCGTGGTGGGCAGCCGCCGCTGTGACGGCGGCTGTCTCCACGCTCTGCGCGGTCTCGTCCATCCGCAGGCCCTCAGGCCTCGACAGCGGAGTTCGCGGGGTGCTGCGGCCCCGGCAGCGCGACCACCCCGACAGCGCCGAACGCGGCGATCACAAGCTGAATGATCTCCGAGGTGTCCAGGCCGCCGTCGATGACGGTGACGAGCAGGGTGAGGACCGCCGCTGCGATGGCGACTGCACCCTTGGCGTACTTGCCGACACCCGCGTTCAGGTTCGGCACGATCGCCACCGACACCGCACCCACACCAGCGAGCGCGACGGTGATCCACTCGGTGGCGGACAGAGCCCCATCCACGAGGAACGGGAGGACAGCGGACAGCACGGTCGTGAGGACCATGCCCCAAGCCTTCGAGTAGTTCATGGGTCAGCCTTCCTGGGTGGTGGTGAGCTTCTGGGCGAGCTTGGCGAGGGCGGCTTCGACGATCGCGTCGGCCTGCTCGCCGTTGTCGTCGTCGAGCACGTCCGCCACCGCGTCACGCAGCTCCGGCAACACAGCGGCGACGAGACCAGGGCGGAGAGCGTCAGCGATCGCCTGCGCCGTGACGCCGTTCTGCTTCGCCACCAGGTCCAGCAGCGCAGCGGCCTTCCGGTTCGCCTCGGTGGCGTAGTAGTCGATGAACGGCAGGAAGTCGAGCGGACGCAGCTTCGCGTTCGGGTCCACCTTCGACTGCAACGCACCGGCGAGCATGTTGAACATCTCGTTGATGCGGTAGTCGGTCCAGGCGAAGTAGTCCCGCACCCGGAGCGGGTTGTTGTAGCGCGTGGTGAAAACGTCGTCGAGGTTCACGTCATCCTCCTCAATCGGGGCGGCACCGCCGCCGCCGGATGTGACTGCTGCCAGGACCCGGGCACAGGTGGCCTCGTCCCGGACGATCTCGAAGTGCATCGGGTCTTTGCGGCCCGTGTAGTCCCCGCCCCATCGCACACACCCTTGGCACTGGGCGAGGATGGAGCGGATCGCCGCGATCTGTCCCGCCGTGAAGTTCACGGACGGGTTGGTCCCGAGCGGGTGCTTGGGGGCGTTGAGGTCGATCGCCGTGCCCGACGCGTGGTTGGACAGGCCAGTCGAGCCGCGGATGTCGCGGTAGGCGTAGCCCCAGTTCCCGGGCCACACCAGCGGCTCGACGCGGTTGTGGAACTGCACCGCCACCCACGCCAGCAGGTCCCCTGCCGGTCCCGGGCGGAGCGGGATCTTCCCGCCCGGCACGTTGCGGTTCACGGCAGAGATCGGGGCCGAATACCCGTTCTGTGATGTGGCCATGGGTGTCTCCTCAGTTGGGGAACGGGATGTCCGTGTCATCCGGTGGCGTTGTCGGTGGCCCGTAGGTGGCGACCACGCACGACCACACATCCGCGGATCCGCCATTGGCGAGGAGCACCGTGACTTGCGCGAGCGACCCGCCCAACGGGCAGACGGCGTTCGGGTTGTCGCGCAGGTAGGCGTCGAACGCGGCTTTGATCTCTTCCTGCGTCGGCGGCGGCCCGGGTTGTCCGTCCACGCCGTCGCGGCCGTCTTTGCCGTCCTTCCCGTCCACACCCGGTCGCCCGGACGGCCCGGTCGGGCCAGCGGGACCGGACGGGGGTGGGGAGGTAGCGAGGTATCCGGCGATCGCTGCGGCGAGCTGCGTCGGTGATGGTTGTCCCGGTTGGATCGGGTTCGCCGCGAGGTACTTCGCCACCGCCTGCCCCAACTCAGCCGCGGTGGGACGCGGGTTCGGCAACGACGCCAGCACCCGCGCGGTCGCCGCAGCCACGATCACATCGGTGTCGGGGGCGGTGCCCGGCTCGGGGATCGGCACGGGAGGCTGCCCCCGCTGAGTGAGTTCCCGGTTGGCCTGGTCCCCAGCGGGTTTCGCCTGCTCCGCCTGCTGCCGCAGCGCGGTCACCGCAGCTTCGTTCGCGCCGATACGGGAGTTCAGGTTCGCCACCACCAGCGCGGTAGGGACCGCGACCAACACAGCGACGAGCGCCATCGCGGCCACGATCCGCGGCCACCAGCGGATCACCTCGCGGCGCGCCACCTCAGGGGCTTGTTCGGCTTGCACCACGGCTTCTTGGACCGCGTCACGCACCTGCCCCAACGCTTCGTGGGCCCGCTCGGTCGGTTCGCCCGCCACGTCACCTGGCTCTGTCTGCTCAGGCCGGTAATGGCGATCAGGCATTCCCCCGCCCCCTCAACTGGGCTTCCAGGCTTGCGATCCGCTTGTTCGCTCGACGCAGCTCGGCGTCTCGTTCGTCGAGGCGCATTTGCAGCAGGTCCCGTTGGTGTTGGAGGTCGTCCATCGCGTCCTGCACGATCGACCACCCCGAGTCCGCCTTCGCCGGCGCGCTCACAGCCGTCTCGGTTGCCGCTGTGGGTGTGGCGGGTGGTGGGGGTGGGTCAGGTTTGCGGCGGTGTTCGATCCACTTCGGCACCACCGCAGTCACGACCGTGCCGATCATCGCGATGACGGCGAGCACGATCACCAGCCACGGCGGGCCACCCGCTGCGGGCGCTGAATCCGCGGCTAGCAGCACGTGCGATCCCCCTCCTGGTCGTCATGTGACCCCCCTTGCGCGATGCCTTGATCGCCGCCACAGCCCCAGAAGGTGCATCGGCGCGGCCAGAGCGAGTGTGTGCACCGGTGCTCCCCAGCCGCTGATTTCCCCCGTGAACACGGTTGCGAAGAGGCACAACCCCCAAAACGAGAAGGACACCGCCGCGACCCCGTGTCCGAGGGTGTAGCGGCGGACGAACAGCAGACACCCGGCGGTGAGGAACACCAGCCCCCACACCCACACGGGGATGCCGAGTTGCCGGATCACGGTGAACGTGGACCCAGAGGACCATTGGGGTGGCCCGAGCGCGTACCCGGCTCCGACGAGGACAGCGTGGGTGGCGAGGATGTACCGCACCGGGTGGGACAGGGTTTGCACCGGACGGGTCATTCGTCGGTGACTTCCTGCATCGAGCGGGCGAACAGCTTCGTCTCCGCCGCTTCCAGGGAGTCCACGTCCCGTGAGTCGGTGGTTTCGACCCCTGTCCAAGCGAGTGGCCCGTGCACCGGGTCGAGGCATTCGATGGTCAGCGTGACCCGCAACTGCTCCGGTCGCAGCGGCTCGAGGGCGGGTGGTTTGGGTTTGCGGAAGCCCTTGAACACCACACCACCCCATCACCGTTTCGACAGGTAGCGGACCTTCTTCGCCATGCGTTTGATCAGTTTCGCGTCGTCGTCGCGCGGTTTGTCGATCGTGACCGACACCGTCTCCCCACCCGACTCGTCCACATCGATCGTCAGCTCGTACACGCGGGCCTGCCCAACGTCGAACCGCCGGCCCCGCTTCACGGAGTAGGTGACGATGTCGCCGAGCCACACGTGTTCGGGGCCGCGCCACTTCCCCGCTTTGAACGTCAACGTCCACGCCGTGCGCAACTGCGAGTACTGGTTGAGTTGGAACTTCGCTGTCTCCGTCACCATCTGGGTAGTGGTGAGGGCGGTGTCGCCGAGGGCCACGTCCCAGCGTCCCTCGGGGCGGGACCCGATGTCCGCGACCGTCTGGATCGACGGGGCGACACTGTCCGCGCCGGACTGCCGCACCGCGTTCGCATACGTGTCGTCCCTGGTCTGACCCGACGCCTTCTTGATGTTGCCGCCGTAGTCCAGCAGCACACCCTTGTCCAAGCCGCCCTTCTGCGGCCAGTACAGGTTCACCACACCCTGCGGGGTGATGTCCAGTTCGAACGCGTTGTCCATCGCCATCAGCTTGACGAGGCAATCCCAGATGGAGTCGCCGTCCTTGAACTCCACCGACGCCCGCGTCACCCCCGTCGAGGGCCACTGGCCGCGGGTCAACTGCAAATCCCCACCGGCTTGGGACTTGGCGTAGGACAGCAGGTCCCACGCGATCGTTTCCTGCGCGGTGTTGGTGTACGTCTTGTCCGTGAACAACAGGCGGCGGTCGAGGAGCCCGCGGTAGTCGACGGTGTCGACCTTCAAGCTGTACCCGGTCTCGTCGATATCGTCCCCGGTGGCGGTGACCCGCCCCCGGTAGAGGGGGACGCCGTTGCGAAGGACCCGCAGATCGGTGACCAGATCCGTGATGTACAGGGCTTCGGTGGAGTCACCGTTGATGGAGAACGACGCTCCCGAGGGTTCCAGCAGGGACAGTTTCAACTGCCGGCCGGTCGCTTGCCGCAACTGACGGTCGGGCAGGCCACGCCAGTCACCGACGTTCCACACCCACTGCGGGCGGGTGCGTTGCCGGTCGCTGGTGGGGGTGATGTTGACGTTGGAGAAGTAGGCTGACCCGAGCGGTGCCGTCACCACACCACCCCCACAGTCAGACGAGGCCGCACAGGAACCGCACCGTCACCAGCGACAAGTCCAGAGCACCGACGGCCTCGTGGCGTTGCAGCTCCCAGAACTGGCCGTTCGGGGAGGTTTCCCACGCCACATAGCCGTTCTGTTCCCGCAACCGCCAGAACACGTGCGCTTTCTGGTCGTACGGCACCCGAACGTCGGTGGTGTTGCCGGCGACGACTTTGCGGGGGATGAACACCGCGTCCCCGCCGTCCCCGACTTCGAGGAGGAACGACACGTGGTTGGTGGGGTTCTGCTCCAACGCCAACGCCACCGCCACCCCCGGGGTGAGGGGTGGTGGGGTGACCTTCACCGAGAACTGCGACGACGTGAGATCCCACAACGCGACAGACCGGATCTCCGGGATTGACGCGGTGCACGGCAACTCGGCCCGGTTGTCCGACAGATACGTGGGTGCCCCGTTCAGGGTGGCCCACTTGGCGGGGTCGAGGGTCGAACCGGGGAACGTGTCCTTCAACGCCACAGTCTTCTCGGCCATGTCACCCGCCCAAGTAGAACACCTGCAAGTTGGAGCGACAGTCCGCGCGCGCCGCCTGCGTGTCCATCGCCCCCACCGACCATTGGTGCCGGCCGCGGATGTTGACGTAGTCGCCGCGGTTGAGCCACACCACCTTCGGGCGGGCGTTCACCACGCTCGTGTCCCCGACCAGGTTGGTGTTGAGGGTCGCGTTCGTGCTGGAGTCAACGTTGGAACCGTTGATGCCGATGCACGCCGCGAGGGGGATCGTGCCGGGGGTGGTGTTGGAATCCAGGGTGAACCACGCCACCGACCCGAGAGTCAGGTAGTAGCCGGGGAGCTGGGCGTAGTAGCGGGACGTCGTCGTGGTCGTGGAGTGCCCGTTGAGCGGGTCGTACTCCTCCCCCTGCATCAGGATGTCCGTCCACGTGTGTGCGGGGATGTTCTGGCCCACCGTCTGGTAGAAGCTGCCGACAGGTGCGCCACCGCCCAAACCGCCGGCCCACTGGTCCGCCAGCACCCACGTCTGGGTGATGTGGGCGTTCTGCACCGACGCTTGTCCCGCCGCGATCGACACGCGCCCAAGGTCGATGGAGTTCGCCGGCAGCGCCGGGACACCCGACCCGGTGTCCTCTTTCAGCAGGAACTGCCACCCGTACTGGGTGCCGGTGGCCTGCTTGTCCAGGATCTGCGCCACCACCCGATGCGTCCGTGACCCAGACGCGGGGGCGGACGGGGTGGTCAGGTTCACCGTGCCAGTCGACACGGTGATGTAGGAGCCCTGATCGGTGACCGAGGTGCCCTGGATGACGGCGCGGAACGCGGAGATGTCGATGGAGAAGTTCGCCCCCGCGGAGCGTTGGGTGATCGTGAAGCTGGGGTTCAGCACCCCGGCCCGCGGGAACAGCGACGACACGGTGCGGCGGAAATCCTGGGCGCTGTAGAGGATCGCCGAGTCCCCCGACACCGGTTGAAGGTAGAGGGGGTTGTCGACCATGGCTGCGTTAGCCGTCGACACCACGGTCTGGTCAGCCATGCCCTAGATCCATTCGTCTGAGTACTCGTAGTACAGCTGGCAGGAGTTGTCGGCGTTGGACACCGTGAACGCGACCTCGTTCGGACCCGGGTCGAGACCCCACCAGGTGGTGACGTTCAAATCGAGGAACCCGTACAGCGACAGAGAAGGGTCGGAGTCGAGGTAGACGGTGCGTTCCGCCATGTCGATGTCCACGTAATGCCCGGGTTGGATCGTCGTGTTCAGGGCGACGACCTCACCGGTGCCCTTCTTCGTGATGATCGGGTTCGTGCCCTGCCCGTAGATCCGCAACAACGGGTACGCGGTTTCGCTGCCCTGGTTCGTGAGGACCGCACTGTTCGGTGAGGAGCCGGCGTCGAACGCGATCCCCGTCGAGGTCCATGAGATGGGGAAGGAGATGCCGGCGTTCGGGGCGAGCGGATAGATGGTGCCGGTGGTGGCTTCGACGGCCTGCATCGTCCCCGACGGCGCTTTGTAGGTGAGCGTCACCGGGATGATCACTTTGCCTTTGCCGTCGACCGTGCACGACAACCCGGAGGGGCGTAGCCGGAGCCGGCGTTCCTGTTCCCACCCCTCGCAGCGGATGTACAGCCACGGACGCAGGCTGGGGCGGGCGAACGAGCGGAGCTTGTCCACCCACTGGTGCCGGGTCAACACCCCCCACGGGGCCAGCTCGCCGTCTTTGGCGGTGAGGTTCAGGGTGACGGTGCGGGACCCGAACCACTGGGTGTCGTCCACCGTCCCCGACTGGCCGGGGATGTCCTGCACCACCTCCCGCGCCTCGGGGAACCCCAAGTCGTAGGAGACACATTTCACCGGGGAGCGGACGTCTCCGGTGCCGAGTTGGATGGGGAACTCGACACCGGAGACGTCGTCGACCAGGCGCATCGTGGTTGGTGACGCCATCGATCACACTCCAGCCACACTGACACCGAGCCCTTGGACCTGCACGTTGGTTGGCCGTTCGGAGATCGCCGTGGCGAACGCGGCGGCGAGCCGGTTGATGGAGTACTGGTCCAGTCGCACCTCGCCGTCGCCGGTGAGCGCGTTCGCGTGCGCGATGTACGCCGCTGTGGACGCCGGATCCAACACGGCTTCGGGTTTGGTGGTGCCCTTGGCGATCGTGTAGGTGCCCGGGTCCCGCGGCAGATAGCCGCCTTGGTCGTACCAGTGGGGGCTGCGGGACAGCCACTTCGTGTACGCGGTGAGCGGATCCCCGTACGCGCCGCGGATGTAGGACAGGCCCCACTCCGCCTGCCCGGCTACGGTCGGCTCCAACGGGCCGTGCAGCGACGTCATTTTCTGGAACAGGCCACGTGCCGAGGAGCTGGGGTTGGCGGCGTTGGGGTTCCACGACGACTCGCCCTGGATCAGCTTGTACAGGGCGTCCCACTGCGCACCCGAACCCCACCCGTATTTCGTCGCGACCGCGCGGACAGCGGCGACCACCTCGGGTGACCCGGCACCCATGGAGGTGGCGAGCACGGTGGAGAGGATGTTCGCCCCGGCCGGGATCACCGCGTCGATCAACCGGTGGGTCATGCCCGCCCCGGCCTGTGCGGCGATGTTCCCCGGCCACTGCGCGGCGACCCCGTCAGCCATGCCGCGGGCTTCTTGCAGCGCGGCGGAGACGATCGCGCCCGGGTCGAACGCCCCGTCCCCGCCGGACACGAACCGGCCGCCAACGAACGGCAGCGACGCGGTGCCGGTGAACTGGCCGCTGTCGGCCTCGTAGATCGCGGAGATCTGCGGCACGCCGACGCCGGCGACGATGCGGGTGGTGCAGATCGACCCGGG
>NZ_JBEXTX010000133.1:0-20101 GCF_040614175.1 Amycolatopsis sp. NPDC006131 | reverse complement strand
GTCGGGACCGCGATCAGGAAGGTCATGAAGGAGAAGAACGGCAGCAGCACGGCGCCGGTGGCGTACATGTGGTGCGCCCACACCGCGACCGACAGCGCCGCGATGCCCAGCGTCGCGAAGACCAGGCCCTTGTAGCCGAAGATCGGCTTGCGCGAGAACACCGGGATGATCTCGGAGACGATGCCGAAGAACGGCAGCGCGACGATGTACACCTCGGGGTGCCCGAAGAACCAGAACAGGTGCTGCCAGAGGATCACACCACCGTTGGCCGGGTCGAACACGTGCGCCCCGATGTGCCGGTCGGCCATCAGGCCCATGAGCGCCGCGGTGAGGATCGGGAAGGCGAGCAGCACCAGGATGCTGGTGACCAGGATGTTCCAGGTGAAGATCGGCATCCGGAACATCGTCATGCCGGGCGCGCGGAGGCAGACGATCGTGGTGACCATGTTGACCGCGCCGAGGATGGTGCCCAGACCGGAGACCGCGAGGCCGGCGATCCACATGTCCGCGCCGATGCCCGGCGAGTGGATGGCGTCCGACAGCGGGGTGTAGGCGAACCAGCCGAAGTCGGCCGCGCCACCCGGGGTCAGGAAGCCGGAGACGGTGATGATGCCGCCGAACAGGTACAGCCAGTAGGAGAAGGCGTTCAACCGCGGGAACGCCACGTCCGGCGAGCCGATCTGCAGCGGCATCACGAAGTTGGCGAAACCGAACAGGATCGGGGTCGCGTACAGCAGCAGCATGATCGTGCCGTGCATGGTGAACAGCTGGTTGTACTGCTCCTGCGACAGGAACTGCTGCCCTGGGCGCGCCAGCTCGGTGCGGATCAGCATCGCCATCGCGCCGCCCACCATGAAGAAGGCGAACGACGTGACCAGGTACATGATGCCGATCTGCTTGTGGTCCGTCGTGCGGAACAACCGCAGCAGCAACGAACCCTTGGCCTCCTGTCGCGCCGGGTACGGACGCGTGACAATCGGCTGCGGGGCTACGGCTGTCACTCCTGCCTCCAAGATCCTCTTCGGTGTGTCAGCGGCCGCGGCGACGCGACCAGTCCGGATCGTATCCCTCGCCCCCGACACTGGTGCGCACCGGCTGGGAAGATCACGCCATGGGAGACCGCTACACGACCGCCGCCGTGGCCGCCGCGGTCGAGGTCGGGCAGCGGTTCCGGCTGCCCGCCGAGCACCCGGAAGTCCTGGCCACGCGGTCGAACGTGCTGGTGAGACTGGGTGCGGTCGTGGCGAGGGTGCCTGCGACGACGCTGGTCGCGCGGCCCGGGGTGCTCCAGTCGCTGGCGCGCGAAGTGGCACTCTCGTCGTTCCTCGAGATGCGGGACGCACCGGTCGTGCCGCCGTTCGAAAGCCCAGGTCCGCACGTCGCGAACGGCCTCCCGGTCACACTGTGGCGTTTCACACGTCACGACCCGGATCACGTCTTCCCCCCCGGCGAGGTGGCCTGGTCGCTGGCCGAACTGCACGCCGCGCTGCGGGATTTTCCGGGCGCGCTGGACGCGCCGGGGCCGCTGGCGGAGGCCCGGTCCTGGATCGCGCGGTTCGACCTGCCCGCGGAGCTGGCGGACGAGGTCGATGCGCTCGAAGCGGTGTTGCCTGAGGCCCGCGCGCAGGCCCTGCACGGCGACGCGCACCCGGGGAACCTGCTGGCCACGGCGAGCGGACCGCGCTGGGTCGACTTCGAGGACACCTGGGCCGGGCCGGTCGCGTGGGACCTGGCGTGCCTGGCGCTGACCAGCAGGCTGGACGGCCGCGCCGCGGTCGCCGCGTACCCGGACGCGCCGGACCCCGACGAGCTGGCGCCGTGGGTGCGGCTGCGCGACCTGTTCGGGGTGTGCTGGCGATTCGCGATCGCGCGCCGGTTCCCGGAACGACTCCCGGAAGCGCAGGCTGACCTGCGGCGATTCAAAACTGTCGGTGGGTCCCGCTAGCTTTCCCGGCATGGAGAAGCCCGGGTACCTCACGGCGTTGCGCAGGGACGGCGGCCGCTTGGCGGAAGCGGTGCGAGACCTGCGTGCGCCGGTGCCGGCGTGCCCGGGCTGGGACGTGGCCGAGCTGGTCTGGCACACCGGCGAGGTCCACTGGTTCTGGCGGCAGATCGCGTCCGGAGCGGTTGCCGGGCCGGACGACTACCGGGAGCCGCCGCGTCCGGCGGACGACGAGCTGGTGGCGTGGTTCGCCGAGGGTGTCGAGGCGCTGGCGGGCGTCTTGGCCGCGCTCGATCCGGCCGAGCCCAGGTGGACGTGGGCGGAGCGGAAGGACGCGGCGTTCATCCAGCGCCGGATGGCCCAGGAGACGGCGGTGCACTGCTGGGACGCGCTGTCGGCGGCGGGGCGGGACGAACCGGTCGAGCGGGAGCTCGCGGTGGACGGGATCGACGAGTTCCTGCGGTTCTTCCTCCCGGACGTCCCGCCGCCCGGCTTCCGGGCGGACGTGCACCTGCACGCGACGGACGGTCCGGGCGAGTGGCTGGTCCAGCCGTCCGGCGCGGGCTGGTCGGTGACGGCCGAGCACCGGAAGGCGACGACGGCGGTCCGCGGGACGGCGTCGGACCTGTTGTTGCTGCTGTGGCGCCGGAAGGCTCCCGAAGACGTCGAGGTACTCGGCGACGCCGGGGCCCTCAAGGAGTTCGTTGATGTTTCTCAACTGAATTAGCCGGGCGGGGCTGGTCGCGGTGGGCTGGGGCGCGCAGGGGCGTTCCGGCTGTGGTGGCTTGCGCGCTGCGGCGCGGCGGCGCCGTGCGCACGACTGCCCGCGGTAGGCAGCCGACTCTCCCCTAGTGAGCTGCCCAGCGAACGCAACCAAGCACCCACACGCGACGGGCCACCAGCCCAGGATCGCCTCGGCAATCCACGACCGGCGCCTCCCGCGCCACGAGGCACCCGCCATCGGACACGACTGCCAGCAGCGGCCGCCTGTCCCCGCAATCAGCAGCGCGACGCTCATCACGGCCAAACCCCACCCAAAGGGCCATCAACTCAAGATCGCCTCGGCAGCACGATCGGCGCCTCCCACGCCGCGAGGCACCCGCCATCGGAAAGGAACGCCCAGCAGCCGGCCGACTATCCCCGCAACCGGCGAAAGCACCCAGCCTCAGCCGAGCCCCCTCACGCGAAAGGCCACCAGCCCAGGATCGCCTCCGCAACCATCGCCGGCGCTTCCAGCGGCGTGAGGTGCCCGGCCTGGGGCACCACCACCAGTTCGCCGCTGGGCAGCGTCTCCGCCATCGCCTGTGCGCCGTCGGGTGGGGTGAGTCCGTCGTCCTCGCCCACGATCACCAGCGCGGGCACGTCGGTGGCCGCCAGCAGCTCGGTGGAGTCCGGCCGGTTGGCCATCGCGCGGGCGGCCCACGCCACGCCCGCCGGGGGCTGGCTGTCGATGAGGTCGCGCACCGTCTCGACCACGTCCGGGCGGGTCTGGCGGGTCTCGACGCTGAGCACGTTCGGCAGCATGGCGTCGGCGAGCCAGCCGGTCACGCCCTCGGACTCCGCGCGCTGCGCCAGATCCCGGCGGGCCTGCGCCGCCTCGGGCGCGTCCGCGGTCGCCTTCGTGTCGATGAGCACCAGCCCGGCGACACGCTCGGGCGCGGCGCGCAGCACGGCCATGGTCACGTAGCCGCCCATGGAACAGCCGCCGAGCACGACCTGCTCGAGTTCGAGCTTGTCGAGCAGGGCGATCACGTCCCGGCCCGCGTCGTCGAGGCTGGGTTCGCGGTCGGTCCCGGGCAGCGGCGTCCGCCCGAGGCCACGCTGGTCGGGCGTGATCAGCCGGTGCCGGGTGGTCAGGCCGCCGCGGACGGGGTTCCACATGCGGGCGTCCACCGGGAACGCGTGGAGGAGGACCAGGGGAAGATCAGCCATACCGAGATTGTGCTGGACCGGCGCGCTACCGTCGCTCTGTGAGCGTCGAGTGGCGGGAGATCCGCACTGACCGCCTGTTGCTGCGGCCACTGGGCCCGGAGGACCGGGACGACGTCGTCGAGATCCAGACCGACCCGCGGACCAACCGCTACCACCCAGCGCCGCCCAGCGAGGAGGAGACCGAGGTCAAGCTCACGGCCTGGCTCGAGCACTGGAAGGCCCACGGGTTCGGCTACCTCGCGGTGGTGCCGCTCGCCACCGGTGCGGTCGCCGGCATCGGCGGGCTGCAGCACCTGGAGTTCGGCGGCGCCCGGCTGCTGAACCTCTACTATCGCTTCCGCCCGGAGGCGTGGGGACGCGGCTACGCCACCGAGATGGCGCGGGCCGTGGTCGACTGGGCGGAGCGGGAGCTGCCCGAGTTCCCGGTGCAGATCAGCGTGAACATCGCCAACGAGCCGTCACTGCGCGTCGCGGAGCGGCTCGGGTTCACCGCCTACACCGAGACCTTCTACGACGGCGCGGTGTCCCGGCACTTCCGGAAGATTCCGAAGCCCGGAGACGCGCGGCAGGCCTAAAAGCGCTTGCGGGTCGGGCCGCGGCGGTCACGTGCGTTCCAGCAGGCGCGGTGCCAGTGCCTGCGGTCGGCCACCGAGCCGAGCTCGTCGGCGGGCCAGGCCACCACGTGCGGCACGCCGGGCTGGATTTCGTGGTCGCACCCGGGACAGCGGTACACCTTGGTCGCCTGGCTGCCCGGGACGCTGCGCACCAGCCAGTCACCGTCCGGACCGGACTCGGCGTGCGCCCAACCGGGAGCCGCCCCGGCGCGGTCGGCGTCGGGGCGGCCACGGTGTGGTCGGTTGCGGCGGGGCACCCGGCCACGGTAACGCCTACGCGGCGCGATCCGCGTCGCGGCGGAAGGTGAGTGCCACCACGAAGGTGAGGCACGCGATCACCACCGAGCCGGTGAACGCGGCCGTCATCCCGGTGACCAGCACGTCGTGCGGCGAGCCGGTCGCGGTGCGGGTGGCCGCGCCGAAGATGGTGACCAGGATGGCGAGGCCGAGGGTCGCGCCGGTCTGCTGCATCGTCTGCAGCACACCACCTGCGGCGCCGGCGTCGCGAGCCGGGACGCTGCCCATGATGATCACGTTGAGCGGCGAGAAGGCCAGTCCCATGCCCAGTCCCATGAGGACCATCGGGCCGAGCACACCGGTCAGGTAGGCGGTGCCGGTTCCCAGCTGCGTCAGCCAGCCCACCCCGGCGATCATCGACAGCGTCCCGGCGATCGCGACCGGCTTGGGCCCGAACCGGGGCAGCAGCCGCGGGATGGCCCGGCTCAGCGCGAACACCAGCAGCGCCATGGGCAGGAACGCGAACCCGGTGCCCAGCGCGTTCATGCCTCGCACGTCCTGCAGGTACTGGGTGAGGAAGAAGAACATCGACATGCCGGCCATCGGGCCGAGGAAGAAGTTGGCGTAGGCGGCGGCGCGGTTGCGGTCGGCGAACAACCGCAGCGGCAGCAGCGGCTCGGCGGTGCGGACCTCGACGGCGAGGAAAGCGCCGAGCAGCACCACTCCGCCGATCAGCGAGGCCAACGTCAGCGTGTCCGACCAGCCCGCCTCGGCGGCGCGGATGAAGCCGTAGACGAGGGCCGCGACGCCCACCGTCCCGGTCACCGCGCCGGGCAGGTCCAGCCGCGCCCGCTGGCGCGGCGGCTCCACCACGAACCGGGCGGCCAGCGCGGCCACGACCAGTCCGAACGGCACGTTGATGAACAGCACGGCCCGCCACGACAGCCACTCGGTGAGCAGCCCGCCGAGGATGAGACCGACCGCGAACCCGGCGCTGGACATGCCGGAGAACAGGGCGAGCGCGCGCAGCCGGGCGCGGGATTCGGTGATGGTCGTGGTGAGCAGGGCCAGCGTGCTCGGCCCCGCGGCGGCGGCGCCGAGGCCTTGCGCGATGCGGGCGACGATCAGCCACTCGGCCGATCCGGCCAGGCCACCGGCGAGCGAGGCCACGGTGAACAGCAGCACGCCGCCGACGAACATCCGCTTGCGGCCGAAGAGGTCGCCCGCGCGTCCGCCGAGCAGCAGCAGACCGCCGAAGACGAGGGTGTAGCTCGACATCACCCAGCTCAGCGAGGCCGCGGTGAACCCGAGGTCGGCCTCGATCCGGGGCAGCGCGACGTTCATGACGGTGATGTCGAGGACGATCATCAACTGGCAGGTGAGCAGGGTTGCCAGCACCACGCCGGGGCGTGGCCGCGCCGCGGTCGCGGCGACAGCCGTGCCGGACGCGGGCAGCGTTGTCTCAGACAAGAAGTCTCCATCGAAAGAGGACGACAGAAGCGGACGAACTCTCCGCTTCGATGGAGCTAGCATATGGAGAACGTCTCCGGTTGCGCAAGGGTATCCGGAGAATGTGTCCGGTTTTGGGGTGAGGCGCATGACGGCACCGCGGCCGATGCGGGCTGACGCGCGGCGCAACTACGAACGGATCCTGGTCACGGCGCGCGAGGCGTTCCGAGAGCACGGACCGGACGCCCCGCTGGACGACATCGCGCGCCGGGCCTCCGTCGGCGCGGGCACCCTCTACCGGCACTTCCCGACTCGGGAGACGCTGATCGAAGCCGTCTACCGCGACGACATCGAAACGCTCAGCTCCGCCGCGCACCGGCTGCTGGAGGAGCACGAGCCGGCGGAGGCGCTGGAGCTGTGGATGCGCGAGCAGGTCGCGTTCGTGCTGCACAAGCGTGGGCTGGCGGCCACGCTGAAGGCGGCGATGGACCGGGACTCCGAGACGTTCGCCGCGTGCAAGACGCTGATCAACGACGCGGCCGCCGTGCTGCTCAACCGAGCGCAGGAAAGCGGCGCCATCCGCGACGACGTGCGGCCGCGCGATCTGCTGCTGCTCGGGCACGGGGTGGGCGTGGCCGCGGAAGGCAGCGACGAGACGGCCGAACGACTGCTCACCGTGCTGCTCGACGGCCTGCGCCGACCAAAGCCCTGACCCGGCGGGGATTCCTGCCTCGAAACTCCGTGCCTTACGGGAATTCGGTCGGCGGGGATGCTATGGCGGCGGCCGGCGGCTCCGCCCGACCCACCTGGCCCGGTCACGACTGACAGCAGCCCGGGCGGAAGCGGCGCCTCAGCGGTGGATGATCGCCAGCAGAACCAGGCGCGGTGCCACAACGGCGGGCAACCGCCAACAGCACCAGCCGCCCAGCGCTCAGCGGCGGCGCCATCGCCAGCGGAACCAGCCGCCCGGCCCCACAACCGCGCGCTACCGCCAACAGCGCCAGCCGCCCAGCCCCTCAGCGGTGGGCGATCGCCAGCGGGACCAGTTGCTCGGCAGGCGTCATCGAGCCGTGTTGGCCTATCAGCTGCGACTCCAGCGGCTCCGCGGTGCGGCGCAGCATCCCGAAGTCGTCCCGGGCCGCGGCTATCACGTCGCCGAAGCGGGAGCGCACCCGGTCGCTCACGCGCGGTCCCAGCCAGCCCGCCGCGATCGCCTCGTCCCGGCGTGTCACCCACGCCCGCGAACCCAGCACCGAGCGCCACGCGGCCAGCACGTCCTCCGTCGCGCCGGGTTCGGTGTACACGTGCCGCACCCGCGGGTCCCCACCGAACACCCGCACTCCGGACCGCAACTCCGGCGTCACGTCGATGTCGATCACGTCCTCGCCCAGCGCGACCATCCCGTGGTCGGCCACCACGGCCAGCACCCGGCCGGGCGGCAGACCGTCCACAAGCGACTCGACGAGCCGGTCGACCTGCCGCAGCTGCATCACCCACGCCGGCGAACCCGGGCCGTACCGGTGGCCGAGCTCGTCCAGCTGGCCGTGGTAGGCGTAGCAGAAACCAGGCGACTCGCGCAGGGTGCGCAGCGTCTCCGCGGCCAGGTCGCCCATCGCGTACACGCCGCGGTACTCCGCGCCGCGCTGCACGGCCCGCGTCAGTGGCGAGTTCCCGAACTTCGCCTCGGCCACCACCACCGCCTCGACACCCGCCGCGGCCGCCCGCTCGAACGTCGTGGGCAACGGCTGGACGTCCTCCGGCCGCAGGTCCAGCTCGCCGCCGCCCGGGTGCTCCCGCCAGCGCAGGGCGTTGAGCACCCCGCAGCCGGGCACCTCGAACGTGTACCCCGCCATGCCGTGCTCCCCCGACGCGACCCCGGTCCCGATCGCGGCCAGCCCGGCGACCGTCGTCGACGGACAGCCGACCGTCAGCGTCCCCTGCGCCAGCTCGGTCAGCACCGGCGCGTCCGCGGCGTGCGCGCGCAACAGCTCCGCACCCAGACCGTCGATCAGCAACACACAGGCACCGGCAGCGTCGGGCAGGCCGAGCGTGTCCACACAACCGGGCACACCCAGCGTCGCGAGCACCGACGGCACCACCTCGGCGAGATGCCCCTGGCCGGACAACGTTGGCAGCTCCACCTGGCCAGCTTGGCAGGAAGGTGGCTCCGAGCGCACGCCTTACCCGATAATGACGACATGCCGACCTACGCCTACCGCTGTCGCGAGTGCACCGGCACCTTCGAGGTGAACCGTCCGATGAGCGAGTCGAGCGCGCCCGCGACCTGCCCCGAGGGGCACACCGACACGGTCAAGCTGCTGACGACCGTCGCCCTGACCGGTTCGGCCGCCGGTGCGCCGGCGGGTGGCGGCTGTTGCGGCGGCGCCTGCGGCTGCGGTCACTGAACGGTGTAGTCCGCGAACCCCTTCCCCGTCTTGCGGCCCAGCCGCCCGGCCGTGACGAGGTGCTCCAGCAGCGGCGCCGGCGCGAAGCCCTCCTCGCGGAACTCGTTGAACAGGGTCCGCTGGATCGCCAGCGACACGTCGAGACCGACGACGTCCAGCAGCTCGAACGGGCCCATCGGCAGCCCGCACCCGACCTTCATCGCGGTGTCGATGTCCGCGGCCTGCGCGTAGTGCGCTTCGAGCATCTTCACCGCGTCGTTCAGGTACGGGAAGAGCAGCGCGTTCACGATGAAACCGGCCCGGTCGCCGCAGTGCACCGGGTGCTTGCCGATCGCCGCGCAGACCGCGTGCGCGGTGGCCACGACGTCGGGCGCGGTGGCGATCGTGCGCACCACCTCGACCAGTTTCATCACCGGCGCCGGGTTGAAGAAGTGCAGCCCGACCACGTCCCCGGGGCGCTCGGTCGCGGCCGCGCACTCGATCACCGGCAGCGACGAGGTCGTCGTCGCGAGGATCGCGCCCGGCTTGGCCACCGCGTCCAGCGCGGCGAACACCTCCTGCTTGACCGCGAGGTCCTCGGCCACGGCCTCGACCACCAGGTCCACACTGGACAGCGCGGTGAAGTCGGCGACCGGCGTGACCCGGGCCAGCGCCGCGGCGCCGTCCGACTCCGACAGCTTGCCCTTCGACACCGCCCGGTTCACCGACTTGGCGATCCGCGCCACCGCCGCCTCGGCCTTGTCGGTGGTGCGGGCGCGGAGCACGACGTCGTACCCGCGCTTGGCGAACACCTCCGCGATCCCGGTCGCCATCGTGCCGGTGCCGATCACGCCGACCGAGCGCACCGGCCGCACCTCGCCGGGGTCAACGGGCGCGACGCCGGGCGCCGAGTCGACGACGACCGGTGAATCCGGGCCCTCGTAGGTGTAGAACCCGCGACCGGACTTCCGGCCGAGCAGGCCCGCGGTGATCATCTGCTTGAGCAGCGGCGCTGGCGCGTGCAGCCGGTTGCGTGACTGCCGGTACATCGACTCGAGGATCTCGTAGGCGGTGTCCAGCCCGATCAGGTCGAGCAGCGCGAGCGGTCCCATCGGGTACCCGCAGCCGAGGCGCATCGCCGCGTCGAGGTCCTCGCGCGTGGCGTAGCGCTGCTCGAACATCCGCACCGCGTGGTTGAGGTAGCCGAACAGCAGGGCGTTGGCGATGAACCCCGCGCGGTCTCCGATGACCACCGGCGTCTTGCCGAGGCGCTCGGCGAACCCGGTGACGTCGGCGATCACGTCCGGCTCGGTGACGACAGTCCGCACGATCTCGACCAGCTTGAGCACGGGCGCCGGGTTGAAGAAGTGCATCCCGACGACCTTGCCGGGGCGGGAGGTGTGCACGCCGATCTCGGTGACCGACAGGGACGACGTGTTCGACGCGAGGACCGCGTCGGGGCCGACGATCTTGTCCAGCTGGGCGAACACCTCGGCCTTGAGGTCGAGGCTCTCCGGGACGGCCTCGATGACCAGGTCGGCGTCGGCGAGGTCGGTCAGCGAGGTGGTGTAGGTGATGCGGGCGAGCAGGGCCGCGCGGTCGTCCTCGTCGAGCTTGCCGCCGGTGAGGGCGCGGGCGGTGGACTGCTCGACGTGCCCGCGGGCGCGCTCCACCGCGGCGGCGTCCACCTCGACGCCGATGACCCGGATGCCGCTGCGGGCCAGGACCTCCGCGATCCCGGAGCCCATCGTGCCGAGCCCGACCACGCCTGCCGTTTCGATCGTCCGCGCCATAGCGGCCTCCGGGTTACTCGTCGGTAGCCCTCGATGGTGCCACGCGCGACGACCGGACGGGAGGTGTATCGAATCAGGTGCACCCGCGCGAGTTCCGCCGCCGCCGGGCTTGGCACCGGGAGACGGGAAAAGGCAGGCGACGGTCCAGTGCCGCTGGACGGGGAACTCGTCGCGCGCGGATGGTGAACCGGGAGCGCGAAGCTCCCGGCCGGCCCGACGGCGAGCGCCGAAGTGCCAGGAGCGTGGCCCCGCAGCACCGGAGCATCGGACTCGCGCCGATGGGCGGCGGGACTCGCCGCGGCGAGTGCGAAACTGCGACCAGCAGCGCGGGACTCGCGACCAGCAGCGTGGGACTCGCGACCAGCAGCACGGGGTTCGCGGCCAGCAGCGCGGGGTCACGGCCAGGGGCGCGCAACGCGAACCGAAAGCGCGGGCCGCGGGTGCGCGCCGCCCGGGGAGGTGCCCAACGACAGGCGAAACCGTCAGGCGGGGTCGCCGAAGTTGTCCTCCACCAGGTCCTGCACCACGCGCAGCGCCTCGGCCGCCTGGGGGCCTCCCGCGCGCACCTGGATCCGGTCGCCCTTCCGCGCGCCGAGCGCCATCAGCGCCAGCACGCTGTGCGCGTCGGCTTCCTGGTCGCCCAGCCGGACGCTCACCTCGGCCTCCAGCGCGGCCAGGCTGCGCGCCAGCACCGCCGCGGGGCGGGCGTGCAGGCCCACCTCGTTGGTCAGCGTGAGCTCCACGCAGTCGGTGGCCGGCTCGGCGGTCGCGGCCAGCTCCGGAGGCGCGGCGGCCGCCGAGGCGGCCTCCAGCACCCCGGCCCGATCGGCTCCGTTCTGCGCCGCCACCGCCGCCGCGACCGTGCCCTCCACCAGCGGCGCGTCCGCCACCACCACGGCGCCCGGGTCGGCAAGCGACTCGACCGCGAGCTCCGCCGTCATCTGCGCGCTGCCCAGGTCGTAGAGCAGCACGACCCCGGACCCGGAATCGGCGCGCTGCACCGCCGCCACGACCGAGTCGTAGTCCGTGCCGATCCCGCCGCCGGGCAGGCCGCCCGCGGGCACGATCGTCACGTCGGGCGCCATCTGCGCGGCGACCTCGGCGACCCCTTCGGCGAGCTTCGCGCTGTGCGACACCAGCACCAGGCCGACGCTCATCGGGCCGCCTCGGCGAACGCGGCGAGCAGCAGCGCCGTCGAGCGCGCGCCCGGGTCGAGGTGCCCCGCGCTGCGCTCGCCCAGGTAGGACGCCCTGCCCTTCCGCGCAACCAGGTCCACAGTGGACTCCGCGCCGGTCGCGGCGCCCTCGGCGGCCGCCGACAGGACCGCCGCGACGTCGCCGCCGCCCGCCTTCTCCGCCGCCGCGACCGCGGGCAGCAGCGCGTCAACCATCGTCTTGTCGCCCTCGACCGCCTTGCCGCGCGCCTGCACGCCTTCCAGCCCGGCCCGCAACGCGGCCACGACCTCCGCCGCGCCCAGCTCCGGCTGGTTCGACACCACGGTCGACGCCCGCAGGAAAGCCGTGCCGTACAACGGCCCCGCCGCGCCGCCGACCTTCGAGATCAACGTCGTCGCCGCGAGCTTGAGCACCCCGCCCGGCGTTTCCGGCACGCCGCCGTCCAGCGCGGCCACCACGGCCTGGAACCCGCGGTTCATGTTCTCGCCGTGGTCACCGTCCCCGATGGCCCGGTCGAGTTCGATCAGCTCGGCGCGGTGCTCGGCGATCACGGCCGCGGCGCCCCGCAACGCGTTCGCGACGCCCTCCGGCGTGCATCCCATGTCCTCAGGCCTTCCAGCGCAGTGCGGCGGTGTTCACCGGCGCGTCCCACAGTTCGGTCAGCTCGTCGTCGAGCTTCAGCAGGGTCAGGCTGATGCCCTGCATCTCCAGGCTGGTGATGTAGGGGCCCACCAGCCGGCGTTCGACCATGATGCCGCGATCGGCCAGCAGCCGCTCGGCGATGCCGTGCGCGAGGTACAGCTCGACCAGCGGGGTGGCGCCCATCGAGTTGGTGAACAGCAGCACCCGGTCGCCCTCGGTGAACGGCAGGTCCTCGACGACCGCCCCGACCATGCGCGCCACCAGCTCGTCGGCGGGCTCGGCCTTGATCCGCTCCCGGCCCGGCTCGCCGTGGATGCCGATGCCGAACTCGATCTCGTCGGCGCCGAGGTCGAAGCTGGGCTCGCCGACGTGCGGCACGGTCGGCGCGGTGAGCGCGACCCCGATCGACCGGACCTGGCCGATGACCTTGCGTGCCAGCGCTTCCACCGCGTCCAGCGAATCGCCCCGCTCGGCCGCGGCGCCGGCGATCTTCTCCAGCAGCACCGTGCCGCCGACGCCCCGCCGTCCCGCGGTGTAGGTCGAATCGGCGACCGCGACGTCGTCGTCGATCACCACGCTGCGCACGTCCAAGTCCTCGGCCGCGGCCAGCTCGCCCGCGGTCTCGAAGTTCAGCACGTCACCGGTGTAGTTCTTGACGATCAGCAGAGCCCCGGCCGCGCCGGTGGTCGCGCTGATGGCGGCCTGCACCGCGTCCGGCGTCGGCGAGGTGAACACCGCGCCGGGCACCGCCGCGTCGAGCATGCCGAGGCCGACGAACCCGCCGTGCAGCGGCTCGTGCCCGGACCCGCCGCCGGAGATCACCGCGACCTTGCCGTCCACCGGCGCGTCGGCGCGCACGACCACGTTGGGGTCCTCCTGGACCCGCAGGATGTCCGCGTGCGCGGCGGCCAGCCCGCGCAGCGACTCGGTGACCACGTCCGCCGGATCGTTGATGATCTTCTTCATGCCCGCCTCCTGACTCCGTCGTCGCCCCTTTCCTATCAGGACTTGGGCAGCTTCGGCAGGATCGTGTCGACGATGCGACGCGCTTTGCCGCACGAGTCGTCCCCGGCGGCGTCGTCGTGGAAGTTGTCGTACTCGAACTTGACCACCTCGCCCTCGCCGTCGCCGGTCCGCAGGTGGGTCCACTCGATGGTGCAGCTGTTGCCCGCCGTGGTCCGTTTCTCCTGGTAGCCGGTGATCCCGCCGCCCAGGTCCACGCGCGTGCCGTCGTCGCCGTCGGACGGCTCGACGGTCTCGGAGATGCGCAGGTAGCCGGTGGCGTTGCCGCCCGACCAGTGGCACTCGTGCAGGCCGCCGGGCCGCTTGGCGGTGCTGCGGCCGAGGACCTCGGCGGCGACGGTGTCGTCCACCAGCGCGCACGGGTCGAGCGGCACGGCCGAGTTCGCCGCGCGGGTCATCCGGGGCGGCGAGCCGTGCATCTTGGCGACGACCTCGCGGATGACGGTCAGGCCGGTGCCGCACGCGTCCCCGCCCTGGTAGGTGACCTGGACGGAGATGCCCATGCCCGGCGTCTCGGAGGTGACCGCGGTGACCACGCAGCCCTCCTCCTCGGCGGTGTCCGGGTCGTCCAGGTCGCGCTCGACGACCGGCAGGCCTTCGACGGTGCCGACCTGGGTCGCGGAGGACAGCAGGAGCGTCTCCCCCATCGTGAGGCTCAGCCGCGCCTCCTTGCCGCCCGCGTCGGTGACCTCGACGGCGCAGCCGTCCAGCCCGGTCGAGTGGAGGCTGTCCTCGACCGGCGTGCCGACGCCGGTGACGGTGTCGCCCTGCAGCATCCCGCACGGGTCCACGGTGCGGAGCGCGTCCAGGCTGACCGCGGCGTCGTCGATCGGGCCGGTGGCGGCGCTGGTCTGCGTGACGGTCGTGCGCGGGAAGTTCTGCTTGCCGAGGTCGGGTCCGGCGCACGCGGAGACGGTCAGGGCGAGCAGGACCACAGGGACGAAACGGCGAGGCCGGGCGACATGGTGCACGCGGTGCACGGTAGCCGCCCGGCCTCGCCGGGATGTTCCGAACCTGCCTATTCGGCCGGGGTCTCGTCGCCTTCCGACACCGGGACCCGGATCGGCCGCACGACCGCCCACAGCACGAACAGGGCGGTGAAGATCAGCAGGCCGATGCCGGCCCACAGGTTGATGTTCACGCCCGCCGCCTTCTGCAGCTCGGCGTCGTCGGTGAACGCGATGCCCATGATCGTCAGGACCACGCCGTAGACGCCGGTCAGCAAAGCGATGATCAGCCGGATGTCGAACGCGCCTGCCCGGCGCGTGCGCGCGGGGGTTTCGCTAGCCATGTGTGCCAACCTCCTAGAAGGCGATGTTCAGCGCGATCGTGATGACCAGGACGATGCCCGCGAGCAGGCCCGGGTTGCGGTACCAGCCCGCGTCCTCGCCGGTGGTGGAGTGCCGGCGCGTCTCCTTCGGGGTGAGCGAGTAGACCAGCCCGGTCAGCTCGGAGGCCTCGCGGGGCTTGGTCACCATGGTCACCGCGACGCTGACCACGATGTCGACCACGAACGCCGCGCCGGCACCGATGAAGCTGGCGCCCTGGCCGGGCAGGTCCCACACGCCGGTCTCGGCGAGCAGGAACACCACGATGGCCGACGCGGTACCGGACAGCAGACCGATCCACGCGGCCGCCGGCGTCATCCGCTTCCAGAACATGCCGAGGATGAAGGTGGCGAACAGCGGCGCGTTGAAGAACGAGAACAGCTGCTGCAGGTAGTCCATCAGGTTGGAGTACTGCGAGGCGATGCCCGCCGTGCCGATGGCCAGGATCGTAGCGCCCGCGGTGACCCAGCGGCCCATGTTCAGGTAGTACGAGTCCGGCTTGTCCTTCTTGATGTAGGCCTGCCAGATGTCGTACGTGAACACGGTGTTGAACGAGCTCAGGTTCGCCGCCATGCCTGCCATGAACGAGGCCAGCAGACCGGCGATCGCGACGCCCAGCACACCGTTGGGCAGCAGGTCGCGCATGAGCAGCAGCAGCGCGTCGTTGAAGGTCGCGCCGCTGGGCGCGGACCCGCCGTCGATCAGGGCCTGCTTGTTCTCGCCCTGCAGCTCGGTGACCGTGACCGCGGCGATCATGCCCGGGATGATCACGATGAACGGCACCAGCATCTTCGGGAACGCGCCGATGATCGGCGTGCGGCGCGCCGCCGACATGCTCTTCGACGCCATCGCGCGCTGGACCTCGACGAAGTTCGTGGTCCAGTAGCCGAACGACAGCACGAACCCGAGGCCGAACACCAGGCCGAGCACGGACAGGAAGTTGCTGCCGAAGCCGGTGAGCTGGTTACCGGGCCAGGAGCTCAGCTGCTCCGCGCCGCCGGGGCCGTTGGTGACCTTGTCGACCAGGCCGTCCCAGCCGCCGACCTTGTAGAGACCGACGATCGTCAGCGGCACCAGCGCGGCGACGATGACGAAGAACTGCAGCACCTCGTTGTAAATGGCCGCGGACAGGCCGCCGAGCGCGGTGTAGGCGAGCACGATGACCGCGGCGATGACGATCGAGAACCAGATCGGCCAGCCCAGCAGCAGGTTCACCACGCTGGCCAGCAGGTACAGGTTCGCGCCCGCGATGAGGATCTGGGCCAGCGCGAAGCTGATGCCGTTCGTCAGGTGGGCGCCGGTGCCGAAGCGGCGCCGCATGAACTCCGGCACGCTGCGGACCTTCGACCCGTAGTAGAAGGGCATCATCACGATGCCGAGGAACAGCATCGCCGGGATGGCGCCGATCCAGAAGTAGTGGGCCGTGGGCAGGCCGTACTGCGCGCCGTTGGCCGACATCCCCATCACTTCGATGGCGCCGAGGTTGGCGGAGATGAAGGCGAGCCCGGTGACCCAGGCGGGCAGCGAGCGGCCGGACAGGAAGAAGTCGATGCTGCTCGACACCTGTTTCCGGGCCAGGTAGCCGATGCCGAGCACCAGCACGAAGTAGAACGCGAGCAACACGTAGTCGATCGCGTGCGCATCAAGTCGCAGGTTCGCTGCGGCTAGGACGGGCACCGATGCCACCTCCGGGAGTCCAACATCTCCGAACAAGAATCACCACGATCGAGTGACGAGCGCACATTACTACGCGGTATCCCAGCCGTGCACGCCAGCGGTCGCGCCTTGACCGTGTCGAGATCAAACCGGTGACAACCCAACCGCGCGGTGTCACCCGCCGCAACTCGGCACCCGATCGTGACCGTGATCCACGTCATGGGAGTTGTGAAACATCGGGGAAAGCGCCGGTTACCGGCTGGTAATGCGCCTTCGATTGCATTTCCCCGCCGCCGTGGAACGGCGGCGTACCAACCGTTGAAACCTTCGAGGGAGGACCCCGGTGAGCCTGAACGACCTGGTCTACGGCTTGATCAACCTGATCAGCGCGATCGTCAACAGCCTTTGACGTGAAACAGGGATTCGCCGCACCACGTCCGGCGTGGTGCGGCGAATTCGCGTGTTCAGAACAAGCGGAGGTCGTCGGATTCGGTGCCGCGGAGGGCGTCGTAGTCCAGCGTCAGGCAACGGATGCCGCGGTCCTCGGCCAGGGTGCGGGCCTGCGGCTTGATCAGCTGCGCGGCGAACACGCCCTGCACCGGCGCCAGCAGCGGGTCGCGGTTGAGCAGCTCCAGGTAGCGGGTCAGCTGCTCCACGCCGTCGATCTCGCCGCGGCGCTTGATCTCCACCGCGACCGAGCCGCCGTCGGCGTCGCGGGCGAGGATGTCGACCGGCCCGATCGCCGTCGGGTACTCGCGGCGGACCAGCGTGTACCCCTCGCCGAGCGTGGTGATGTGCTCGGCCAGCAGCTCCTGCAGGTGCGCCTCGACGCCGTCCTTCTGCAGGCCCGGCTCGGCGCCCAGGTCGTGGCTGATCTCGTCGATCCGCTCCTCGATGGTGATGACGAGCTTCTCGCCCGCCTTGTTCTGCACCGTCCAGACGTCGCCGTCCTCGATGAGCCAGCACGGCGGGCTCATCCAGTTCAGCGGCTTGTAGGCGCGGTCGTCGGAGTGCACCGACACCGAGCCGTCCGCCTTGATGAGCAGCAACCGGGTGGCCATCGGGAGGTGGGCCGTCAGACGGCCGGCGTAGTCCACTTGGCAACGAGCGATCACGAGACGCACCCGGCGAGGGTAGAAGATGCTTCGGCAGACTGGTCGCGTGGATCCCATCGAACGGCTCGGCTCCCGCGAGGTGTACCGGAACAACTGGATGACGGTGCGCGAGGACGACATCCGCCGCCCGGACGGCTCGCCCGGCATTTACGGCGTGGTCGACAAGCCGGACTACGCGCTGGTCGTCCCGCTCGACGGCGACCGGCTGCACCTGGTCGAGCAGTACCGATACCCGCTCGGCCTGCGGCGCTGGGAGTTCCCGCAGGGCACCGCGCCCGGGCTCGCCGAGGTGGACCCGCTGGAGCTGGCGGCGCGGGAGCTGCGGGAGGAGACCGGGCTGGTGGCCGGTTCGCTGACCGACCTCGGGCTGCTGGACGTCGCGCCGGGCATGTCGAGCCAGCGCGGCCGGGTCTATCTGGCGACGGAGCTGGTCGAGGGCCCGCACGAGCGCGAGCACGAGGAACAGGACATGCGCACGGCGTGGTTCAGCCGGGACGAGTTCGAGAAGATGATCGCGCGCGGGGAGATCACGGACGCCCAGTCGATCGCGGCGTACGGGCTCCTGCTGCTGCACGAACGCTGACCATCGCGACGGCGCCGAGGAGCGGGCCGATCGACAGCAGGGCGACCGCGTCGCGCCAGCCGGTGAGGTCGGCGAGCAGCGGGAGCAGCTGGATGGTGATCGCGCTGACGACGAACCCGGCGGCGGTCATCGCGGTGAGCGCGGTGCCGGCGTAGCGCGGGTCGGCGACCTCGGACAGGGCCGCGGAGAACTGCGCGGAGTCGGCGATCACGGCGGCGCCCCACACGAGCAGCAGCGGCGCGAGCAGGAGCGTTCCCCACGCGGCGACGGACAGCAGGCCGCAGGCGGCGCTGGTGAGCATGGCGGCGGTGGTGACGGCTGTGCGGCCGAAGCGGTCGGCGAGGACGCCGCCGAGCAGTGCCCCGGCGACGCCCGCGACGCCGATGGTGGTGAAGCTGTCGCCGTCGCCCGCGGCCGCGACGTAACTGGGCAGCCAGGCCCACAGCGCGTACAGCTCCCACATGTGGCCGAAGTAGCCGAGGCAGACCAGCCGTTGCGCCCGGTCGCGGGCCATGCGGAGCAGGTAGTGGGGTTCCCAGGGCGGTGACGGGCGCCAGTCCGGGCCGGGGCGGACCAGGGTGAGAGCGATCGGGACGGCGAGGAGGGCGAGCGTCGCGGCGATGGCCAGGACGGTCCGCCAGTGGCCGGTGCTGAGGAGGCTGGGCAGCGCGGAGCCGAGGGTCAGCGCGCCGACCAGGACGCCGAGCGCGGTCCCGCGCTGACGCGGGAACCAGGAGACGACGATCTTCATGCCGACCGGGTAGACGGCCGCGAGGGCGAACCCGGTGAGGAACCGGAGCGGAGCGGCCGCGGCGGGACCGGCCGACGGGAACGCGAACGTGGCGGCCGCACCGAGAGCACTGCCGGCGGCGAGGAGGACCTGCGGCCGGGCGCGATCGGCGAGGTTGACGGCGGCGGAGACGACGGCCCCGGTGGCGAACCCGAGCTGCACGGTGATGGTCAGGAGGATCCCCGCCTGCCGCGACAGGCCCCACTCCGCGCGGAGTGCCGGGACCACGGTGGAGGCGGAGAACCAGAGGCTCATGGCGAGCACCTGCACGAGGGCGACGAGGACCAGCTGCGGTCCGCGCCGCCGGAGGATCACTCGTCGTGCTTATTGGCGGCGGGATGGCACGGTCAATTCCGGGGCGCGGTGGTTCATCCGATCGCGTGGAGCGGGTCCCAGGCCGTGGAACGGCGCGGGCGCATCGCCAGGCGCGGAGCGCGGTTCACCGGCTGCTCATAGGCGGCCGGTGAACCGCGAGTGGGAACGCCGGAGTCCTCAGTCGGGCCACTCGGGCTTTCGTTTCTCCAGGAAGGAAGCCATTCCCTCCCGTGCCGACGGTGTTTGCGACGCCGCCGCCATCACCTCGACCGCGATGGCGTACGCGTCGGCCTCCGGGCGGTCCAGCTGGGCGTACAGGGTCTGCTTCCCGAGCGCCTTGCTGGCCCGGCTGCCGCGCGTCGCCCGGGCCAGGAGCTCGGCCACCGCCGCGTCGAGGTCCTCGTCCTGCACCACCCGGTTCACCAGGCCCCACTCCAGGGCCGTCGCCGCGTCGATGACGTCGCCCGTCAGCGCCAGCTCCATCAGCCGCTTGCGCCCGATCGCCCGCGCGACCGGCACCGCCGGCGTGTGGCAGAACCAGCCGCCCTTGCCGCCGGGCAGCGCGAAGCCCGCGGAGGCCGCCGCGACCGCCAGATCGCACGACGCGACCAGCTGGCACCCCGCCGCGGTCGCCAGTCCGTGCACCCGCGCGATCACCACCTGCGGCACCGACTCCATCGTCCGCATCAGCCGGGTGCACAGGGTCAGCAGGCGCCGCACGCCCTCCAAGTCCCGGGACGCCACGTCACCGAAGTCGTGCCCCGCCGAGAACACCGGGCCCGCGCCGGCCAGGACGACGCCCGTCGCGTCGGTCGCCGCCGTCTCCTCGAACGCCGCCAGCAGCTCGGCGAGGTGGGCTTCGGACAGGGAGTTGCGGCGGGCGGCCCGGTTCATCGTGATCGTCACCGTCGCGTCGTCGCGCTTGACCAGGATGTGCTCGTACTCGGCCATGGCCCGACGCTACCTCGCGACGGCCGTGTTGTGGTACCCGAAGACGCGCCGCTCCCGTGCGGTAGCCCGGCGACCCACCCGGGGAGTCTCAATGATCGTGTCAAGCAGCTGTAGGGCTGATGGGCGGCGGTGAGTGGTGGAATTCGCGGCCGTCGCGCAGCAGTGCCCAGAT